>JBKJLN010000364.1:0-10891 GCA_046596935.1 Acidimicrobiales bacterium | reverse complement strand
GTCGAGGCTGGCGTAGCCCTTGGTCCGGCTCTTGAGCTGGTCGAAGAAGTCGACGACGACCTCAGCCAACGGGATGCGGTAGATGAGCTCGACCCGGTCGGCCGAGAGGTACTCCATCTTCTGCATGTCGCCCCGCCGCGTCTGGCAGAGGTCCATCACCGTGCCCGTATAGTCGGCCGGTAGGAGCACCGTCACCTTGAAGAACGGTTCTTCGATGAACTCGCTCTTCTGGGGCTCGGGCATATCGGAGGGGTTGTCGACGTCGATGACCTCGCCGGCCGTCGTGTGCACTCGATACTCCACGGAGGGGGCCGTGGCGATGAGCGCAAGGTCGTGCTCGCGCTCGAGGCGCTCGCGAATGATCTCCATGTGCAACAGGCCGAGGAACCCGCACCGAAAGCCGAACCCGAGCGCCGTGCTCGTCTCCGGCTGATAGGTGAACGAACTGTCGCTCAACTGCATCTTCTCGAGGGCTTCACGGAGGTTGGCGAAGTCGTCCCCCTCGACCGGATAGAGCCCGCAGAACACCATCGGTTTGGGTTCGTCGTATCCGTGCAGGGGCTCGGACGCAGGCCGGCTGTTGTCGGTGACCGTTTCTCCAGAGCGGGCTTCGCGCACGTCTTTGATGCCGGCCATGAGGTAACCGACTTCGCCGGGACCGAGTTCGACGACGGGCACCGGGACCGGCGTACGGTGGCCGATCTCGTCGACGTCGTGCACGGCGTTGGCTTGCATGAACTTCAGGCGACTCCCCGTCTTCAGTCGTCCGTTCATGACCCGGACCGCACTGACGACCCCGCGGTACTGGTCGTAATAGCTGTCGAAGATCAGGCCCTGCAAGGGCGCATCGGCATCACCGACCGGCGGCGGGATCTTCTCGACGATGGCGTCGAGCAGCGCATCGACCCCAAGGCCGGTCTTGGCACTGATGTGGAGGATCTCATCCGCGGGGATGCCGAGGACGTGCTCGATCTCGCCGGCGTAGCGGTCGGGATCGGCCGCCGGCAGATCGATTTTGTTGAGGCAGGCGACGATCTCGAGGTCGTGTTCGATGGCCAGGAAACAGTTGGCCAGCGTCTGCGCCTCGATGCCCTGGCTGGCATCGACGACGAGCACCACGCCTTCGCAGGCCGCAAGGCTGCGGCTGACCTCATAACCGAAGTCGACGTGGCCGGGGGTATCGATGAGTTGGAGGACGTGGTCCTTCCACTTCACCCGGGCGTTCTGCGCCTTGATGGTGATGCCCCGCTCCCGCTCGATGTCCATCGAGTCCATGAACTGGTCCCGCATGTCCCGAGGGTCGACGGCGTTGGTCAGTTGCAGCATCCGATCGACGAGCGTGCTCTTGCCGTGATCGATGTGGGCGATGACCGAGAAGTTGCGGAGGCGCGACAGGTCCATGGGATCCGGCCGAGGCTACAAGGGCAACTCAGGCGTGCTGATCGCTGCCGGGCTCGACCTTCGGCGCTTTCGGTTTGATGTGGCCATGGTGGACCTCCATCCACCAGTCGTACCGCTTCGCGTCGCCGAGCTCCTTGTGGAGACGGGCGATGTTCATTGCGATGTCCTTCGCCGGCCCCGGAGCCCGCAACCAGAGCTGCTCGTACAAGTGGACGGCCTTCTGTCGCCAGACCCTGACCGGTTCCTCGGATCGCTTCCAGTAATTCTCCGCCGCCTCACGCATCTCGATCTCCGAACCGGTAATCGTCGGATCCGGATCGGGCACGAAGCTGACCTCGGCTTTGGCCTTGGGGCCGGGCTTCGGCTTCTTGTATCCCGGAGCGTCGGTCGAGGCCGCCTTGCTCCCCTTGCGCTGGACGATCGTGGTCACGGCGCGATTTCCGTGCGTCTGCTGGAGCGTCAGCAGGTGGTCGCCGACGTTGCCCGGTGCCTTGGTCGAGGTCGCCGCCCCGCCCGCCGCCACGAGCAGCTCTTCCTGCCCCGGACCCTGCTCGCCCCGCCGCCGTCGTCCCATGGCTGAACGGTACTCAGTAGCCGAGCTGCGAGTCGATGGAACCGACCAAATCTTCTCCGGCGGCGAAGCGGCGGACGTTCTCGGTGATCCGTGCCGCGAGCAGGGGCCTGGCCATCTCCTGGGTGTTGGCGGTATGGGGCGTGATGATCACGTTCGCGAGATCCCACAGAGGATGACCTTCGGGCAACGGCTCGGGTTCGGTGACGTCGAGTCCGGCACCGCCGATGGCGCCGCTCCTGAGCGACTCGACGAGGGCGTCGGTGTCGACGTGACGGCCGCGGGCCACATTCACGAGCCACGCGTGGGGTTCCAACAGGGCCAGTTCCGGTGCCCCGAAGATGCCCTCGGTCTCCGGCGTCAACGCCAACGCCAGAAAGACGACGTCGGCTCCCGAAAGCGTCTCGTGCAGGCGATCCGGCGAGACCACGCGGGCGACCCCGTCCATGGATCCGGCTGAACGCCGGACCACGGTCACCTCCGTCCGCATCGGCCGGAGCAGGGCGACCAGTGACTCGGTGATGCCGCCACCCCCGAGGATCGTGGCCCGGCCGTCGTAGAGGCTCACCCCAGCTTGTTTCCCCCAAGACGACGCCCGCACCCGGTCGGGCAGCGAGCGCAGCCCGGCCAGCGCCATGGCCAGCGCATGTTCGGCCACCGGTTCGGCATACACGCCCTTGCCGCAGGTCCACAGCCGGGAGTGGTCGGCGAACACGCCGACAGCAGCGAAGTCCTCCACGCCGGCCCAGGGGAGCTGCACCCATCGGATCGACGGTGCCGAGGCCAAGAGAACCTGGAGATCGCCGGCCCCTCGGGGCGACGTCCACACGAGTGCCTCGGCATCGGCGACGTCGACGATGCTTCCTCCACCCTCTCGAATGGCATCGGCGACCCATGGGGCGACAGGCGCAGGACCGACAGCGACGAGGAGGGCCATGGGGTTGGAGAACCTACCGGCCAAGCGTGTAACGTCTCTCCCCCGTGGCAAACATCAAATCGCAGATCAAGCGCAACAAACAGAACGAGACCCGTCGAGTCCGCAACAAAGCGGTGAAGTCGGAGATCAAGACACGTGTCAAGTCGGCCGTCGCACTGGCGACCGCCGGCACGCCGGACGCCGATGCCACCAAGCTGGCCATCAAGCGGCTCGACAAGGCAGTCACCAAGGGCGTGATCCACAAGAATCAGGCCGCTCGTCGCAAGAGCCGCCTGATGAAGCGCGTCGCCGCTTCCTCGGCCGAGTCCTAGGCCGGCCCCGCCAGCACCGGCGGGATCCAATCGAGCAGCTTCCTCCGCACCTCCTCCCCCGCTTGGGTGAGGAGGTGTCCTGCGCCAGGAAGCACCACGAGTTCGCCGCCGCCAGCCAACTCCGACACCACCTCGCTGCACATCACGGGGAGGATCTCGTCGGCGTCGCCGTGCAGGAGCAAAAGGGGGCGGGGATACAACCGCTCCGCCTGCTCGCATCCCGCCGATTGTGTCGACAGGGTCACCACTCCGACGACGTGAGCCGGCAGAGCAATGGCGGCCCCAACGGCGACCGCGCCGCCGAAGCTGTGCCCGACCGTCACGAATCGCTCACCTCCGGCCCGGGCGGCCAGATCACACGCAGCGGCGACGTCGAGGATGCACTCGGGGAGGTTGTTGGGCTGGCGGTATCCAACCCGCACGACTCCGATTCCTTTGGCCGCGAAGGCTCCGCCGAGGTCGTGGTACGCCCCATCCGCCGGGCCCAAGAGCCCGCCCATGGCGCCGCCGGCCATGACGACGACCTGGCTGGCCTCACGGTCACCGTGCCACAACAGCGTCAGGAGGCCGCTCCGCGTGTAGACCTCGACATGGGAGAGGTCGTCGGTGATCCGCACCTCCTGGATGGCCAGACGTCCGATGAGGTCGAAGGGCGAGTTGGACGTCGACTCGCTCAGGACAGCCCCAACTCCACGTCGTCGAAGGCTTCGACGACCGGACGGATGAGGCTCGCGTCTCCGACCAGGACCGTCTCGAGTCGACGGGGGTCGAGATACGACCGCGACGCCTCGATGACGTCCCGCTCGTCGAGGGCGTCGACCTGCGCGGGATAGTCGCGCAGGTACTCGACCGGCAGATCGTTCATGGCCAACATGGCCAGGAAGCCGGCCAGCCCCGACTGGGTCTGGATCGACATGGACAGCGTTCCCGACAGGTAGCGCTTGGCCGACAACAACTCGGCGGCATCGATGGGACCTGCAAGCATCCGGTTCAGTTCGTAGCGGATCTCGACCAGCGCCGGCCCCGTCACCTCGGTGCCCACGTCGGCGGCGACGTAGAAGAAGCTGGCCGAGCGGAGTTGTGAAACCGCGCTACCGGGCGAGTAGGTGTACCCCCGCTTCTCCCGGATGTTGTCGACGAGCCGCGACACGAAGTACCCACCGAAGACCAGGTTGGCCAGCGCCAACTTCGGAAAATCGCGGTGGGTTCGGCCGATGGCGGGACCACCGATGCGGATGTTGGTCTGCACGGCTCCCGGGCGATCGACCAGCAAGGTGGGGCCGGGTGCGGCGAGCGCCGGCGCCCGCAGGCCCGGCTTCCCCCCGCCACCCTCCCACGAGGCCAGGGCGGCCTCGGCCAGATCGAGCGCCCGACTCGGGGGCACATCGCCGACGAGCACGAGAATCGCGCCTTCGGGTCGCAGCCGGCGATCGCCGAGCTTGCGCAACTGCGCCGGCTTCACCGCGGCCATTGCCTCGGGCGTGGGCATCCCCTCGCCGTAGGCATGCGATCCGAACAGTCTCCCGAGCAGTGCTTGACGGGCGAGCACGGTGGGCTGGCTGCGAGCCAGCGTGATCTCCTGGCCGGCTACTTCCCGCTGCACGACGACCTCGTCTTCGGGGTGGGCAGCGTCGGTCACGACCTCGCTGAGCAGCGCCAGGAAGCGGGGGAACTCCGCCGACAGTGCCGATCCGAAGACCACGATGTTGTCGCTGTCGACGCCGGCGTCGAGGTTGCCGCCAATACGTTGCAGTTCCTGGGCGATGTCGACGCTGGTGCGGACCGATGTTCCCGAGAGGAGCGTCTTGGCGAACAACATCGCCCGTGCGGACTGCGGGGGCTTTCCGTCGCGCGCCGCAGGCACCACGAGACGGGCCTCGATGCGAGGCACGCCTGAGCGGCGGGCGGCCAGGATGCGCAAGCCGTTGGCGAGCGTGCGTTCGGCGACGATTGGGGTCTTGATGGACTTCAGCGGCGGCACCTCGGGCACAATCCCGACCAGCTCGGGTCGAGGCGCAGTACTGATGAACGGCGCGTTGGTCGGGCTCACGCTCCCGCTCCCGCTCCCGGTCGAACCTCGAGCACGGCCCTTCGATCCGGCCGAAGCCAGCGCTCGGCGGCTCCGACGACGGCCGTTGCCTCGACGCCCGCCAAGAGCTCGGGGATCTCGTTCACGAGTTCGGCCCGTTGGCGCTGCTGTTCGAGGGTCGCCATGAACTGACTGCGCTGCAGCAGGTTGTCGAGGCGGCGAAGGTGGCCCGAGATCAGGCTGGTCTGCACGCGATGGAGCTCCTCGTCGGCCACGCCGACATCGACGATTCTCGCCACCTCGTCGTCGACGGCGGCGAGCACCTCGTCGGCGGTTCCGCCGGGGTGATAGGCGAGGAGCTGCAGCATCGTGGGATCACGCACGTCGAAGGGATCGCCGAAGGTTCCCATCAACCCGCCGACGTGGCTGGCCAGACGAGACTCCTTCACCAATCGCTGGTGCAACCGTGAACCCTCGCCGTCGGTGAGCACCTCCACCAACACGATCGCCGCAAGGTAATCGTCGAGGGCTTTGATCGGATCAGGCACTCGATACCCGATGGCGATCGCAGGCATCGGCGCCATGGCGTCTTCCTTGGTCACGCGTCGCTCGCTCGTCGGATGGGCCTCACCGACGTCGGGGATTTTCGGCGCCTTGCGCTTCTTGATCGATCCGAACTGCTCTTCGATCATCGTGGTGATGCGGGCGACGTCGAAGTCACCGGTGACGCAGAGCTGGGCGTTCGCCGGCGCATAGAACGTGTCGAAGAACTGCTGAGCATCGTCGACCGTCGCCGACTCGAGGTCGACGAAGCTGCCGTAGCCGTTGTGAGCGTTGTTGAAGGTGTCGAACATGACCGGGGGAAGGTCGATCCAGGGGAACCCGCCGTACGGCTGATTGAGGACGTTCACCCGGATCTCTTCCTTCACCACGTCGATCTGGTTCTGCAGGTTCTCGGCGTTGATGCGCGTGCTGCGCATCCGGTCGGCCTCGAGGAAGAGCCCGAGCTCGAGAGCGTTCGACGGAAGCATGGAGATGTAGTTCGTGTAGTCGCTCCGGGTGCTGCCGTTGAGCGTGCCGCCATTGCCTTCGATCAGCTTGTCGGCTTCTCCCTTCTCCAGGTTCGTGCTGCCCTGGAACATCAGGTGCTCGAACAGGTGGGCGAAGCCCGTGCGGCCCTCGGGCTCACTGCGGAACCCGACGTCGTAGTTCACCGTGATGGCGACCGTGGGCGCACTTCGATCGGGCCCGAGGACGACGTGAAGTCCGTTGCCGAGGGCGAACCGTTCGACTGCGAGCGCCGGCTTGGGAACCCTCCTGGCCGGCGCCGGCCTCGAGGTGGTCGAGCGCTTCCGTGCCGCGGTTCTCGTAGCCATCGGGGCGACCCTAGACGCGCGACAGCTGGGCCAGACGGGCCAAGAGGACCTCCATGACGAGGGTGTCGGGCCACGCCTTCTGACCTCGGAGATCGAGGTCGGCCTCGGCCAGCAGAGCGATGGCGCGGCGGATCTTGGGGCTGCCGAGCTTTCGCGCCTGAGTGAGGGCCTTCTTCGCCGGGAACGTGCTGCCTTTCAATCCCAGGAGTTGCGCGGCGTCGGTCTCGTTTCGTACTCCGGCACCATCGAGACGCAACATCTGGCCGTAATGGCGGTGGAGCGTGGCCATCACCACCAGCGGATGGCGATCGCCTCCCGACATCAGACGGTGTAACAACTCCAGGGCCGAGCGGGCATCGCCTCGATCGACGGCATCGGTGAGATCCCACGGCGCCACCCCGCCGGCCTCGCCGAGGAAAGGCTCGAGCTGCTCGATACCGACGCTCGCGCCTTCTCCGTAGGCCGCCCGCAGAACGTCCAGGATTCCGGCCAACCTGCTGAGGTCCTCACCGAGGTGCTGCCCGAGCCGGTTGCCAGCGGCAGCGTCGAGTTTCACCGGCGCCTGCCGCAGTCGTTCGACCAGCCAGGTCGTGCGCTCCTTCGCTTGGCGAGGAAGGCCCGCTTCGACGACCTCTCCCACCTTCTTGATGGCCGCGAGCAATTTCGGCGGCACGGTTCCGCCCCCGCCGACGAGCACCAGCACGGTGGTGTCGAGCGGGTCGTCGAGATAGGTGACGAGCCGCACGGCGTCGTCCGCGACGAGGACACCGGCGTTGCGCCCGACGACGATGCGCCGATCGGTGAGGAAAGGCGGCGTCAGGCAGGCATCGAGGAGCCCGCTCACGTGGTCGTCGCTGGCGTCGAGGTCGAGGTCTTCGACGGCGAGTCCGGTGTCGTCACCTTCGACGAGGGTGGCCAGCAGGGCGCGAGTGGCGTCCGCCAGCAGGACCGGGTCATCGCTGCGTACGAAGTAGACCGGCTTCACGCGGCCTCCAACACGGCGGCGATCACGTCACAGACTCGACGTGTACCCCGAACATCGTGGACTCGGATCACCCGGCAACCGCGCAGCACGCCGAGGGCGGTGGCAGCCAACGTGGGTTCCCGCCGGTCGGCGACGTCGAGGTCGAGGAGTCTCCCGAGGAACGTCTTGTTCGAAGCCGACAGGAGGAGCGGATACCCGAGAGCGGCGAGGCGGTCGGAGGCGCGGAGCAGGTCGAGCGACTGCTCCCAGGTCTTGCCGAGATCGAGGCCGGCATCGATCATCACCCGCTCGGGCGGGATGCCCGCGGCCTCAGCCCTTCGCGCCCGCTCGACGAGGTAGGCGGCGACCGTCGGGATCACTCCTTCCGGATAGGCGGGCTCAGGATCGGCGACCCGGGGCTGGAGCCGAATGTGGGTGGCGACGACCGAGGCACCGGCGCGCGCGGCCTCGTCGAGGTAGTCAGGGTCGGCGAACCCGCTGATGTCGTTGCCGATGACCGCCCCGGCGGCGAAGGCCTCGCGGGCGACGGTGGCGCGCCAGGTGTCGACGGAAATGGGGACGTCGAACCGGCCGGCGAGCGCGGCGACGGCCGGCACGACGCGCTCGAGCTCTTCCGCCTCGCCGACATCGGGGCCCGGGCCCGCCTTCACGCCCCCGACGTCGAGCAGATCCGCGCCTTCGGCGACGTGGCGCTCGGCCAACCGAAGCAGATCGTCCATGGCGAAGAACGCCCCCTTGTCGAAGAAGGAGTCGGTCGTGCGGTTCAGGATGCCCATCACGAGCGCTCGAGTGGTGACGTCGTAACGGCGGGGACCGAGCGCCAGGCGCATGACCCAGCGAACCTACACGGACGTCCATCGGGGGTCGGCTGCCGACGATGGTCACCTCGAGGTCGCCGGCCAGGTAGCGCTGGCCAGGAACGGCGGTGCGGGCTCCGGCGATTGCATTCCTCTCGGGCGCCACGACCACTCGTACCGTTGCCCGGTACCGCACGGTGGCCGCAAGTGCAGCCGAGGTACCTCCGGCCGACCGGACAACGAGGATGTCGACGCGGCGGACTCGCGCCCGGCGCAGGCCTGCCAGCAGTCGGCCCTCATCGATCCGGCCGCCGACGCTCACCACGGTGGCGCTCCCGTTTCGCCACAGCTCGGCTCCGGGCGCCAGTTCTTCGGCGCTCGCGTCTGATGGCGGACGCACCACCGCCACCCCAACAGCGACGAGCGCGCCGACGCCCGCCACGACGGCGACCGTTCGACGATGCCGCCCCGCCAACACAACGGTGATCGCACCGGTCGCGGCGACAGCCGATCCCGCAGGCCCGACCTCTGGAAGCGGCAGGCTCGCTCCCCATCGCGCGACCCACGCGATCCACGCCAGGAGCGCCCGCGAAGGGAGGTGGAGCATGGCGGCGGCCGTTCCGCCGAGCAGGCCGGCGGGAAGGCCGGCGGCGAGGCCCCACACCATCAACGGTCCGGCGGCAGGCACCGCCAGGAGGTTGGCGGGAATTGACGCCAACGGCATGCCCCCGAAGACCGGTATGAGCACCGGCGCCACACCGGCCTGGGCGGAGACGGTGACGGCCAGCGGCGCCGGCACCCCCCGGGCTTCCAGGCCGGGGCCGACGAGGGCGATGCCCGCACAAGCACCGGTCGAGAGGAGAAATCCCACCGACCCGACGAGCAACGGATCGATCAGCACCAGGGCGGTGACGGCCAAGGCCAATATTCGTATGGGCGAAGCGCGACGGCCGGTGGACGATGCCAACATCGCAATTCCAGCCATCGCCACCGCTCGGAGCACCGACGGCTCCCATCGCGTCAGCACCCCGAACACGGTGAGGACCAGCATCCCGGCGACCACGCGACGCCGCAGACCGAGGCGGCGGAGCAGGGGCGCGGCGATGACCATCACAAAGGCAACGTTCTGACCGGAGACGGCCAGGAGATGGGTGAGCCCGGCGGCTCGGAAGTCGTCGACCTCGGTAGCCGCCTGTTCGCGGTCGTCCCCGAGAACGATTCCGGTGAAGAGTGCCCGCCGGTCGGGCGGCATCGAGGCGGCACCGTTCACGAGCGTTCGTCGGAGTTTGTTGGCGAAGCGACTGACCGGCCCGCCAGGGTGCAGGTCGACGGCCGACCGAACCGCCAGGCGCGCACCGACGTGACGCCGGTGGAGGAACGACCGGCTCCGTCCACGCAGCTGCCCGAGCGTCCCGGTCACACCGACCCGCTCACCTGCGAGAGCCCGCTCCAACACCGCGGCGGCATCGCCCTCGGCCGTCGCCTGCACCCGGCGGCCGTCGGCCAGACGCAGCCCGATCCGGATGGCGCCACCGACCCGTTCAGGATCGGTCACGACCTGCACCCGCTCGCTCACACGACCCGACGTCGGCGCATGGAGGAGCCCCGCCCAACTGCGGGCGCCGACGAACGAGGCGGCGAGCCCGGCCGCCAGACACAACAACATCGGCCGGCGCACGATTGCCACCAACAGCCCGACGACCATCACCATCGCCATCGGCACTGCGTGTGCCCAATACGCGCCCACCATGGTTGCGACCGCCAACGCCACAGCCCACGCATCGGGCCTCGTTCGCATCAACGCACACGAACCTTCGATCGGATCGCCGACAACTTGGCGTCGCCGATACCCCGGACCTCGAGCAACTCGTCGACCGATCGGAAACGGCCGTGCTCCTTTCGGTACTCGACAATGGCGGCCGCCGTTGCCGGGCCGACCCCAGGCAGACCGTCGAGTTCCGCGACGGTGGCGGTGTTGAGGTCGATCGGCGCCGCCGGCACTGCGGCCGCCGACCCTGGCCCCGAGGCCACGGATCCACCGGGAGGAACTTCGCCGCGTCGCGGCAGGTAGACCCGCTCGGCGTCGGCGATCTTGGCCGCCAGATTGACGCCATCGGGGTCGGCGTCCGAGGCGAGCCCACCGGCGGCATCGATGGCGTCCGCGATGCGGGACTCCGACGCCAGCCGGTACAGCCCCGGTCGGGCAACGGCGCCGGCAACGTGCACCACGACGACGTTCTCGGATGCCGACGGTGAACCCCGCTCGCTGGCCGATGAAGACCCGTGGCGGTTCGTGTCAGCGGCCCCGTCGCCGGCCGAGGCCGGATCATCCGGTCCGGCGGCTCGAGGCAGCGAAAGTTCTGGCGGCGGGGCCGGACCGGCGCCGACGAAGGCGGACCATCCGACGGCGAGAAGGACGACGAGCGCGAGCACGCCGCCGGCGATGGCTCCGGCCGAACCGAGCCGAGTGTGGACTTGCGCGAG
>JBKJLN010000308.1:0-3026 GCA_046596935.1 Acidimicrobiales bacterium | reverse complement strand
TTCCTGATGTCGGAAGCTGCGCACACGATGCCACCACAACCGCCCTCGAGTGCTGCTTGCACGCGCTTGCCGAGGATGTGGGGCGGGGCGCCATCGTCACTGGTGAGGATCGTCACGGCCAGCGCCGTCGGATCGGCCAACCCGGCGCGACTGGCCCCTTCCAGCAGGCCCTCGACGCCGGCGCGCAACATCGCCGCTCCCCCGACCGCGTGGATGGTCAGATAACTCGCCCCGAGTGAACCGACGACCCTCGCCGCCTTCTCCACTGTCGTGGGGATGTCGTGCAGTTTGATGTCGAGGAACACCTTGAATCCGAGGCCCATGATTTGGCCGACCCCTACCGGTCCGACGGCGGTGTACAGCTCGAGCCCGACCTTGGCGACGCCGAACCACGGGGCTACGTCCTGGGCCAACCGTCGGGCGGCGACGATGTCGTCGACGTCAAGGGCGATCGCCAGCCGGTCGCGCAGCTCGGCCGGCGCCTCAGGAGCCTGCGCAGGGGGGATGGTCGTCATTGCACGGCTCCGATCAGGTCGGTGATCCGGTCGATCTCGTGCCGGCGGCACCAGGCGGAAAGCTCACGAAGGATACGTCCGGTGGCACGCGGATCGCGGAATGTCGCCGTGCCGATCTGCACGGCGGAGGCGCCGGCGAGCAGGAACTCCACGACGTCTTCCGCTCGGGTCACTCCGCCGACCCCGATGATGGCCGCATCGGGTCGCGCCTCGTAGACGTCGTGCACGGCTCGCACGGCGACCGGATGGATGGCGGCCCCACTCAAGCCACCTCCGAAGTTGCCGAGGCGCGCCTTGCGGGTGACCGGGTCGATGGCGAGCCCCATCACGGTGTTGATCAAGGTCACGGCGTCTGCACCGGCGTCGAGAGCGGCGATCGCGATCTCGGTGAGATCGGTGACGTTGGGGCTGAGCTTGGCCCATCGCGGTCGGCCGACGGCGCTCGTGGCAGCTACGACCTCCGCGGTCGCAGTTGGCGAGTGGGCGAACATGGAACGCCGCGACTCCACGTTGGGACAACTGAGGTTCACTTCGACGGCGATCACGTTCGGCGGCGCATCTGCCAACAGTTCTGCGGCCCGCTCGTAATCGCGTACCGAGAAGCCCCAGATGCTGGCGACCACCCGCGCACCGGTGGACACCAGCGCCGGAAGTTCGTCGGTCAGCCACCGCTCGACGCCGGGATTCTGCAGGCCGACGCTGTTGATCATCCCTCCTGCGACCTCGTGCACCCGCGGCGCGGGATTTCCCGCCCACGGATCGGCCGACAACGACTTCACCACCACGGCTCCGAGCTGTCCGAGGTCGGTGTAGCGGGCAAGTTCCGCACCGTGACCCGCGGTTCCCGACGCCGTCATCACCGGGTTGGGCAACTCGACACTGCCGACCCTCGTCATGAGGTCGACCTGGTGGGTCACGCGGTCACAGATCGAGCCGGAGCTGGTCGGTCTCGTGGAACTCCTGCAGGCTCCGAACGGCGAGGGGATGGCGGGCCCAGTCGAGGATGCCGGCCGCGGCCGCACGGGCCGCAGCGGCGGTCGTCAGGCAGGGAACCTTGTGCACATTGGCGGCTTGACGGATGTAGGCGCCGTCGGCACGTGGGCCGCGTCCACGCGGGGTGTTCACCACCAGCTGCACCTTGCCCGAGGAGATGAGGGTGACGGCGTCCGGCCCATCGTGGACCTCGCCCACTTTCGCGACCACCGTCTCGACCGGCACGCCATGGTCTCGCAGGTAGCTCGCGGTGCCTTCGGTTGCCGCCAGCGTGAACCCGGCCTCGACGAAACGGCGGGCCGCATCGAGTCCGGCCACCTTGTCGCGATCGGCGAGGCTCAGGAACACGGTGCCCGACTCGGGGAGTCGATTGCCGGCGCTGGCCTGACTCTTGGCGAAGGCAAGTCCGAAGGTCAGATCGATCCCCATGACCTCGCCGGTCGAGCGCATCTCCGGGCCGAGCACGCTGTCGACGTCGGGGAAGCGATTGAAGGGCAACACCGCCTCCTTCACACTGACGTGACCACCGGTCGAAGGTGGCTTCAGGAGTCCCTCGGTGCGCAGCTCGGCGAGGGTCGAGCCGGCCATGATCCTTGCCGCCACCTTGGCCAGCGGGACGCCCGTCGCCTTGGAGACGAACGGCACGGTGCGACTGGCGCGGGGGTTGGCCTCGATCACGAACACCTGGCCTTGCTTCACGGCATATTGCACGTTGATGAGGCCGCGCACGTCGAGCGCTTCAGCAATGGAACGGGTGTAGCCCTCGATCACCTCGATGACCGAAGCAGGAAGTGTGGGCGGCGGCAGCACACAGGCGCTGTCGCCCGAGTGCACCCCCGCCTCCTCCACGTGCTCCATGACGCCACCGATCAGCACCTCGCCAGTGGCGTCCCGCAGCGCATCGACGTCGACCTCGATGGCGTCTTCGAGGAAGCGGTCGACGAGGACAGGTCGGGTGGCCGACAGACCGCCTTCCTTACCGAGGGAGCCGAAGCCGGCGAGCTCGGCCATGGCGCGACGCAGGCTCTCTTCGTCGTAGACGATCTCCATGGCCCGACCGCCGAGGACGTAGCTCGGCCGCACGAGAGCCGGATAGCCGATGCGCTCGACGATGGTGAGGGCCTGGTCGATGGTGACCGCCGTGCCGCCGGCCGGCTGGGGAATCTCCAGGCGATCGCACAACCCGTTCCAACGATCGCGATCCTCGGCCAGGTCGATCGACTCCGGGCTGGTGCCGAGCACCAACTCTCGGGGCAGCTGCCCTGCGAGCTTCAGCGGAGTCTGACCCCCGAGAGCGACGACGACGCCGACGAGTCCCGCGCCTCCCTCTGGCGTCGCTTCTTGCTCGGCCTCGATGACGTTCATCACGTCCTCGTAGGTGAGGGGCTCGAAGTAGAGGCGGTCGCTGGTGTCGTAATCGGTCGACACGGTCTCGGGGTTGCAGTTCACCATGACCGTTTCGAACCCGGCGTCGCGCAGAGCCATGCTTGCGTGTACGCAGCAATAGTCGAACTCGAT
>JBKJLN010000447.1:0-17113 GCA_046596935.1 Acidimicrobiales bacterium | reverse complement strand
CGTCCTTCGACTCGAAATACGCGTAGGGGAGGGTCTTTGTGACCTCTGCGGCCTCGGCGAGGCTCTCGAAGCTGAGTGCTCCGATCCCGCCTTGGTCGATGAGCGCCGCCGCTGTGTCGAGCAGAAAGGCGCGGCGATCTTCTCGTCGCATCCGGCGGACTCTGGCCACGACATGAACCATAGTTGCGCGGTATCTTGTTGACGATCATTCAACTGCTACGCAGGCGAGCCTCCAGGGAGAGACCCAATGCCCTACACCGAACGACGTGTCGTCGATGCCGATGCCCACCTCATGGAGCCGGCCGGATGGCTCGAGTCCTACGTCGACCCGTCTGTGCGTGACCGTGTCCGCCCGATGGACAGCGGTGATCCTGGGTTCACAGAACTGCTGAACGAAGGGGACGAGTTGCTCAGCCGACGGCGGTCGGACGCCGATGAGACTGCTCGAGCGCGCGAGGAATTGATGACCATGCCGCGCAAGGGTTGGCTGTCGTTCGGGGGAAGCGACCCGACCGAGCGCACCGCCGCCCTCGACGAGCTCGGATTCGAACTCCAGGTCATCTATCCGACGGGTTCCTTCCCGCAGGTCATCACGTCACCGCTCGATGTCCAGGTCGAGGCGGCGATCGGGATGAACCGAGGGTTGGCCGAATTCTGCAGCGGCGACCCGCGGCTCCTTCCGGCGGGATATGTACCGCTGCATCACGGAGTCGACGCCGCCCTCCGAGTCCTCGACGACGCCGTGGCTCGGGAGATCCCCGTCGTGATGGTCGACATGGTGCCGGCCAAGGGGGGCCTGGCCCCCGGTCACCCCGACCACGATCCGATCTGGGCGGCAATCGTCGATGCCGACGTCCTCCTCTCCGTGCACATCGGACTCGACAATGGCTTCCGGCCGGTCCGTCCGGAGTTCTTCGAGAACGGTCGCACACTCGAGCACTTCCGCAGTGATGCCCCGGGAGACGCACTGTCGTACATGGCTATCGGCTATCCGGCTGAGCTCTTTCTCTCGTCGATGGTGCTCGACGGCGTGCTCGAGCGCTTCGACGGCTTGCGGATCAGCGTCGCCGAACTCGGCGCCGTCTGGGTTCCGGGCTTCCTCCAGCATCTCGACCAAGCCGCTCGTGCGTTCCGCCGCCTGCAAGATCTGTCCCATCTGACCGTGACGCCCTCCGAGTACATCCGGCGCCAAGTGAAATTCACGCCCTTTGCCGGCGAGCCCGTGGGCTGGATGATGGGGGCATCATCTCCCGAGCTGTTCTGCTTCTCGTCCGACTACCCCCACCACGAGGGCAGCGATGACCCCATTCGTCGCTTCGATCAGACGATGAGTGAAGTGAGCCCCGCAGACGCCGAGGGCTTCTACGCCGGGAACTTCGCTGCGCTCCTGGGGAGCCGGTACGTCGGAGCCGCTCCTTCCAGCTGACGGAAGTTCATTTGCAGTATTGACAAATCTTCAATACTGTCTACGTCGATCACGAGCTTGGGGGAGACACACGTGAACGTCGAGCATGCGCTCCGCCGCCTGCCCAGGAGAGGGAGAACCTTCGCCGTTCTGGTGGCGACGGTCGCCGGCCTTCTCCTCGGAGGACTGACGGTGCCTTTCGTCATCGGAGACGAGCCCACCTCGGGCGGTTCCGCCAGCATCGACCTGGACGCTGCCGGTGACAACGGACTGCTGGGTACCGATGCGCCGGCGACGGATGCTGCGGGAAACCCGGTGAACCCAGACGGCTCGGTCATCACCGGTTCTGGCGAGGGAGCGACCCCCGGAGCGCCCGGGGCGCCGACCGCTACGCCTCTGCCCGGTCGCCGGTCGGGATCAGCGGCGGGGGCGGGCCAGGTCGGACCGGCGAACGCCGTCGTCGGTTCCGGGGGCGCGCCGACCGCCGGGGGATCCGCCGGTGGCAGCGGCGGCGCAGCGTTGACGGCGAGTGACGTCGGCGTGACGCCGGACTCCGTCAACCTGTCGGTGTTCATCGCCGACCTCGGCGAAGTGGCCAAGCTCGGGTTCCAGCTCGACTCCGGTGACCAAGCGGCGGCCTTCAACGGATTCGTCAAAGAGACCAACGACGCCGGTGGCATCAACGGTCGGCAGCTGAAGATCAACTACATCAAGTTCGATCCCCTCAATCAGGACGACATGCGGCGGGCCTGCATCACGGCGACGGAGAACGAGAAAGCGTTCGCCACCATGAATCTGGCGGGGTTCTACGGCGCCGCCATCTTGTGCGTGACCGAAGAGCACGGCACGCCCTACGCCACGGCCCTTCAGCACGAACCGGTGGAGTGGTACCGCCGGTCAAAGGGCCTCATGGTCAGCTACCTCCCGAACAAGGACCGCATTCTCCGACAGATGGTCGCCGATCTCGACGGACTGGACCTCTTGAAGGGTCGCAAGATCGGCGTCGTCGATTCAGCATTCACCGCCGACAAGCTCTCCTCGGAGACAGCGTTGCTCCCGGCGCTCGCCGCTCGTGGCTACACCGTGGTCCACCGCTCCACGATTCCGGAGGCGGCCGACCAGGCGGCCGCAGCCATCTCGGTCGAGATCGAACAAATGCGGTCGAAGGGGGTCGACACCATCCTGTTCGCCGTCAACTTCTTGGTCGAGCAGGTCTGGGTGCAGCAGGCCACGAACCGGAGCTACAACCCCCGCTACCACGTGTCCGACATGGGCGGAGGCGCAACGGACGCCGGAACCAACCAGATGCCAGCGAGCTACGACGGCACCATCGGGTTCACCTCGTTGCGCACCGGCGACGACCGCGCAGGAATTCCCGAGCATCCCGGAAGCGCACCGTGCCGGAAGCGTTGGTCCGAAGCCACCAAGCAGCCCATGGAGCGCACCACACCCAACTCCGCCAACGTCATCGGCGCCTGCATCCTGATGACCGACTTCGTGCGCGCCGCTCGTGCGATTGGACCTGACCTGAAGAGGTCCGCCATCCCTCGTCAGTACGAGAGCATCGGAGCCTTCGATGTGCCGGGGGTGAATCCCGGATCGTTCGGTCCAGGGAAGTACGACGCCCTCGACCTCGTCCGTACGATCCAGTGGAAAGCGTCTTGCAAGTGCTGGAACGTGGTGTCGCCTTTCCGGAAGTTCGGAAGTTGACCCTCGTCGACGAGTCGGCCGCCTCGCTCACTGCGGGCCTCCTCGAAGCCGAGGATGCGCGCCAAGCATCTGCTGCGCCGGCACCGAGGCCGGAAGACTTCGCCGACACTGCCCTCATCGGCGTCGGCGGCGAGGACATGGCCTTCCGGGAGGTCATGAGGGCGGGCGGATGGTCGATGGCGCTCGTGCTGTTCGGGCTCAACCTCGTCGACGAATTCGACCGCGTCGCCCTTCAAATCCTGGCTCCGGACATCCAGGCGACGTTCGGCATGTCGGATGGAACGCTCGCCTTCGTCAATGGCATCGGGGGCCTGTTCCTGTTCGCCGGTGCCATCCCGCTCGGACTGCTGTCGGATCGAAGCTCGCGCACCCGCCTCGTTGCCATCTCATCGATGGTCTGGTCGGCCTTCGCACTGATCGGCGGACTCACGACCACGGTGCTGCAGTTCGCCCTGGCCCGCTGCTTCAACGGGCTGGGGAAGGGCAACGAGCCGGCGCAGCGCTCGTTGTTGGCGGACACCTACCCACTCGCCGGTCGGGGGCGAGTCTTCGCCTTTCACGGCCTGGCCAACAACGTCGGCACGTTCATCGGGCCCCTGCTCGCCGGCGGGATCGCCGCCGCCGCCGGCGGCACGGAGGGTTGGCGCTGGTCGCTGGTGATCCTGGCCCTGCCGTGCCTCGTTCTTGCGCTCGTCGCCACACGGCTTCGAGAGCCCGAGCGTGGCCGCTTCGAGCGCGACGCCACCTTCGGGCCCGAAGCCGAGGTTACGGAGGCGAAGACACCCGACGAGGGAGAAGGAGATGCGCCCCGCGTCTCGATCTCGGCCGCGTTCGAACGCCTGAAAAAGATCAAGACCTTCTATTACCTGATGGCCGCCCTCGGCGCTCTGGGCTTCGCCATCGCCGGCGCTCCGACAATCTTCAACCTCTATCTCGACGACCGGTTCGGTCTCTCTGCACTGCAACGGGGAGCGCTGGCATCCGTGCTGGCCCTCGGATCGGGAGTGGGTTCGGTCATCGGCGGCAGGAAAGCCGACGAGCTGTACCGCAAGGGCCCACAGACGATCCTGGTCCTCGTCGGTGTGTCCCTGGGGATCTTCGGAATCCTTTATCCACTGGCTCTCTTCATGCCGAATGTCGTTCTACTCACGGGCGTGTTGTTGGTGGCCTTCGGGTTCATCTCGGCCACAACGGTCGCCAGCACCACGGTGGTCGCGGCCATCGTGCCCTTCAAGATTCGTGGTCTCGGCTTCGCGCTGATGAACCTGTATCTCGTACTGGTCGGGGGCCTGGCCGGCGGCGTGTTGGCCGGAGTCTTCTCCGATCGATACGGCGAGCGGACGGCGCTGTGTCTCATCGTCCCCGCGAGCTGCATCCTGTCGGGAGTGCTCGTCGCCTATGCGGGGCGGTTCGTGCGGGGCGACATCGCGATGGTGGCCGAAGAGCTTCGGGAAGAGCGCGACGACTCGGCCCGTCGCGCCAGTGGAACCGCCGAGCACACGCCCATCCTCCAAGTGCGGAACCTCGACTTCTCCTACGGGCTCGTGCAGGTGCTCTTCGACGTTGCCGTCGATGTTCGCCGAGGCGAGGTGCTGGCGCTCCTCGGGACCAATGGGGCGGGCAAGTCGACGCTCCTCCGGGCGATCAGTGGGTTGGCCCTCCCCGATCGGGGCGTCGTTCGGCTCGACGGTCGCAACATCACCTACACCTCGGCCGAGGACCGGGTCGGCCTCGGCGTCGTCCAGGTACCAGGCGGCAAGGCAAACTTCGCCGACCTGTCGGTGTACGAGAACCTCGTCGCCGGTTGCTACTCGTTCGTGTGGGACACCGAGCGTGTCGCCGAGAGGGTCAAGCGGGTGTTGTCGTTGTTCCCGAAGCTGGCCGAGCGACTCGAACAACCGGCGGGGACGATGTCAGGCGGGGAGCAGCAGATGTTGGCCATCGCCAAGGCCTTGTTGCTCGACCCGAAGGTGTTGCTGATCGATGAGCTCTCCCTCGGGCTCGCCCCTGTCGTCGTGCAAGACCTCTTGGGAGTCGTGGAACGACTGAAGGAAGAAGGGATCACCATCGTGATCGTCGAGCAATCGGTCAACGTGGCCCTCTCGATCGCCGATCGGGCGATCTTCATGGAGAAGGGGGCGATCCGGTTCGAGGGCCCGGCGTCCGATCTGCTGGGACGCGACGATCTCATCCGGGCCGTATTCCTCGGAACCGAGGGGGGCTGAGATGAGGGCCTCGGCCATGGCACCCCTGCTGATCGGCGCCATCAACCTCGACGCCAACACGCTCTTCACCGGTCTCATGACTGGTCTCGCCTATGCCGTCCTGGCGACGGGCCTGGTGCTGGTCTATCGGGCCACCCGCGTCATCAACTTCGCCTATGGCGACATCGGGGCCATCGGGGGCGGCGTGCTCGCCAAACTCGTGCTCGACGAGGGCGTTCCGTATTGGATCGCCTTCCCGCTCGTCCTCGTCCTCGGGGGCCTTCTCGGCGCAGCCGTGGAACTCGTCGTCGTGCGTCGACTCTTCAATGCACCCCGGTTGATCCTGCTCGTGGCCACCATCGGCGTCGCCCAGCTGCTCTACGGCGTGGCGCTGCTGCAGATCGACATCAAAAATCAGTCGACCTTCCCGTCTCCGATCAGCCGAACCGCCGAAGTCTTCGGGCTCCGGATCTTTGGCGCTGACTTCTTCGCTCTGGCGCTGCTTCCCGCGGTGATCGCCGGTGTCGCCATCTTCCTGTCGAGGACGCCCTACGGCATCGCCGTGCGGGCATCCGCAGCCAACGGCGACGCCGCCCGGCTTGCTGGCATTTCGGTGAAGCGGATTTCGACTTTGGTATGGGTGCTCTCGGGTGTGCTCGCCACCGTCACGGTGTGCGTCTACAAGCCGCTGCGCGATCCCACGACCGGCATCGTCGCTGCCTCCTTCGGGCCTTCCCTTCTGTTGCGAGCCTTGGCTGCAGGGTTGATCGGGAAGCTGCAGAGCGTGCCCCTCGCCGTCGTCGGCGGGCTCGGCCTCGGCGTGCTCGAGGCCGGGATGCTGGCCAATATTCGCGAGCCCGGTTTGGTGAATGTCGTCTTCGCCGTCATCGTCGTGGCCCTTGTACTCGTTCGTGGCCGGTCGCTCGTCGCCGGTGATGAAGGCACCTCGTTCGGCCTCGTAGCCAAGCCGACGCCGATTCCTCGCGAGCTGGCCGGCCGGCGATGGGTGCAGCGGCTTCCGTTGGCCGGCGGCGCCGTCGTCTTGATCCTGGCGTTGCTGTTGCCCGTGGTGTTCAGCGCCCCGTCGCAGGTTCTGCTGTTCTCTCGCGTTTGTGTCTTCGCACTCGTCGCCCTCTCGATCACCGTGTTGACGGGATGGGCGGGACAGCTGTCGCTCGGGCAATTCGGGTTCGTGGGACTGGGAGCAGTGGTGACGACGGGGCTGGTGCGCCGGGGCATGCCGTTCGGGGTCGCCGTCCTTTACGGGGTTGTCGCCTGTGTCTTCGCTGCGATCCTGGTCGGGCTACCGGCGCTTCGGGTGAAGGGCCTGTTCTTGGCGGTGACGACGGTGGGGTTCGCTGTCGCCGTGGACTCCTGGGTGGTGCGTCGCCCCATCTTCGTCGGGAACAACACCGCGGTCGCCACCGTGTCGCGTCCGCGCCTCGGCCCCTTCGACTTCCGGTCCCAGACGGCCTATTACTTCCTCTGTCTCGGCGCGCTGATCGTCGTCGGACTCATGGTGAGCCGGTTGCGGCGAACGGGCATCGGTCGGGGGTGGATCGCCGTGAGGGACAACGAGGCGTCGGCCTCGGCCTTCACCTTGTCGCCAACTCGACTCAAGCTGAGCGCCTTCGCCCTCTCCGGTGGCGTTGCCGGACTGGCCGGCGGACTGCTCGCCGGCCTGAACGTACAGATCCGTGCCGACAGCTTCGGCGCTTCCGTGTCGCTCCAGATCGTGGCTCTGGCCATCATCGGCGGAGTGGGGTCGGTCGGCGGCGCCATCCTCGGCGCCATCTGGGTCGTCGGTGTCCCGACACTGTTCGCGGGCACGCCGTCGGCGCAGGCGCTCACCAGCGGCCCCGCCCTGCTCGTGCTCCTGCTCTACCTGCCCGGTGGACTGTGGAGCGTCGTCCAGCGAGCACGGACGGCGATCCTGGCGGCCATCGCTGCGCGCGTTCCTGCGAGCGATCTCGCGAACCTCGAAGTCCCGGCGGCCAGTCGCACAACGTTGCGCAACCGTCCCCTGCGCCCAGAGGCTTCCCCCGAGAGATTGGATGACGACGAGCCGGCGATGGCGCTCGAGGCTCGCAACATCACCGTTCGCTTCGGGGGCCGCACGGCCGTCGACGGCGCATCGCTCCACGCCGTGCGAGGTGAGGTCGTCGGGCTGATCGGTGCCAACGGGGCCGGAAAGTCGACCCTGATGAACGCGCTCTCCGGCTTTGTTGCTGCCGAGGGGACGGTGCTCGTCGAAGGGCAAGATGTTTCCTTCCTCGCTCCCCACGAGCGAGCACGAGCGGGGCTCGGCCGCGCCTTCCAGGACGCTCGACTCTTCGGCGACCTCACCGTCCGCGAGTCCATTCAGGTGGCGCTCGAGGCCAAGGAGACGACCGAGCTCGTGCCATCGCTCCTTGGTTTCCCGCCGGCGCGCCGGGCCGAGCGGGCCAAGGTGGCGGAGTCGGCCGATCTCATCGGTCTGCTCGGCCTCGGTCGTTATGCCGATGCCGGCATCTCGAGCCTGTCGACCGGTACCCGGCGCATCGCCGAGTTGGCCTGTCTGCTCGCCCTCGACGCCAAGGTGCTGCTCCTCGACGAGCCGACGGCCGGGGTGGCGCAGCGGGAGACCGAGGCATTCGGACCACTGATCCGCCGGATCCAGAGCGAGCTCGGAGCCACGGTGCTCATCATCGAGCACGACATCCCCCTGATCATGTCGATGTCCGATCGCGTCGTGTGTATGGGCACAGGGAAGGTCATCGCGGAGGGGCCTCCGGAAGAGGTCCGCGCCAATCCAGAAGTTGTCGCCAACTACCTCGGCACCGACGTGCGCGCCATCGAGCGGAGTGACCAGGTGCAGCGGCGCCGGCGGCGAGCAGGGTCGAGCCGATGACGCCTGCTGCCCGAGTGGCGGGGTGGCTGCGCATCACCGAGGGCCAGGTGTACACGGTGACGACGAGCCTGGTGCTGGCCCTCCTGCTTCTCGGTCTCGGGCTGCCATCGCTTCGCGCCATCTCCCCTCCGTTCAACGACGACCAAGTCCGCACGACTCCTCTGGCGCTGCCAGGGAGCCCGGCCGTGGCCGACGTCATCGTTGCCGCTTCCCCGGCGTCCACGCCTGACGTTCCGGGACAGATCGAATTGGCGGCTGAGTTCGTCGGGGCACCGTCGGCCCCGCCGTTCACGACGCCGCCACGGATCTCGACCGAGGTGCCTCCGACCACCGAGGCTCGCGTGGTGGCTTCGCCGACGGCGGAGCCGGAGCCGTCGTCCACTCCGTCTGAGACCCCGACCACGCCGCCACCGGCGCCAACCGCTCTGCGCATCACCGAGGCGCGATACGCGACCGCCTCCGGTCCTCTGGTTCCGAGCGGGCCGCCCGGAACGTTCCTGCCGGTGGGGCTCCGCCTCGGCGCGCCGGACAAGCAGAGTTACCTTCGACTTGCCGGCTCTGGGGCGACCTTGGAGCTGAAGTTGTCATCCGAGACCGGCCACCAGTTCGGCGAAGTCACCGCCGTGCGCGCGTGTCGGATCGTTCCAGCTTCCTGGACGATGGCCGATGGCTCACCCTTGGCTGCGGCCCCCGAGGTCGACCCGATCGACTGCACCCTCGGACGGGCCAGGCCGAACGGATACACCTTCGAACTCGGCGGCGTGGACATTCGTCATGGGATAGCTCTCGTGCCCAGTGGCCCGTCGACCGGCACCTTCCAGGTCACGCTCCGAGGAGGTCCGTCATGATCGCTCGAACGTTGCGGCGAATGCTGGCCGCCGGCTCGCTGCTGTCGCTGCTCGCCGTGTCGTTCATCCCTGCCGTGGTCAGCGCGCAAGAGGCGCCTCCCGATCCGGCGCTGGCCTCCTTGCCGCAGGTCACCAGCGGTCGCCGCCCCGGCCCTGACCTGTTGTACGCGCCGCTGCCGGCGAATCGCCAGCTGCAGAACCACGACCCGGAGTTTCGGGCTCCGTTCACCCTGGTCTCCGCCAGCGAGCGGTACATCGGCGGTGAGTACCAGGTCGAGGACTTTCTGAACGACGACCACGGACCGGACGCTGATGGTGCCGGCGACAGTGACCAGGGACCGGCCGAGGGCGACCTCGTGTATCCGACCGACGTCGAGAGGTTCGCCAACAACGCCGCCGACATCGTCGAGGTGCGAGTCTCGGCCACCGACGAAGGCTTGTCGGTCCGCTTCACCCTGCTCACGATGCGCCGCGCCGATGACGCCATCGTCGCCCTCGTCCTCGACACCGACCGCAACCTGGCAACCGGCTCCGCAACGCTGCCCCGCAATCCGGGAACCGCATTTCCGGGGGCTGATCTCGTCGTGACATCGTGGGGCCCCGGCGCCGAGGTCAGTCTGCTGGGACCTGGCGGGCCGCTGACGACGCCGGTGACCTCGTCGGTCGACGTCGGCGCCGCGCAGATCACCGTGCGGGTGCCCAGATCAGTGGTCGACCCCCGAGGGGTCGTCGGATACACCGCGATCGCTGGATTGCGCGACCCCTCGAACGGAGGGTGGCGTCTGCCGGGCCGCAATGCGACGGCAACCTCGCCCGGCTCCGGATCCGATGCCCCGGTGGCCGGGATCTTCGACGCCGTCCCGAGCTTCGGGGAGCCATGCTTCACCCGCGAGATCCCCTGCGACCAGAACCAGGCCGTTCGTCTCGGAAGCGGGAATGCCATGGCGGCGGCGCATCCGCTCGATCTCGATGCCCTTCATCGCAAGGAGGACCGCGATCTGGTGCCGAAATCCGGCCGCCTCTTCCGTATCTTCCCGAGTCGCTTGAACCTGGGTGGGGGACGAGCATCGACCTTCCCTCAGTTCCGGGCCGACCTGCAGGAGTACGCCGCCTTCGTGCCTTCGAAGGTGACGACCGGCGAGCCCGTGGGCATCACGCTCTACCTGCACTCGAACGACCGCTATCACTGGGGATACAGCCCAAGTCCATTCCTGCGATGGCTCGGCGAGGAGCGGGGCTCGATCGTGGTCACCCCGTTGGGACGCCACCAAGGCGAGTTCTATCGAGACGAAGCCGAGGCCGACGTCTGGGAAGTGTGGAACGACGTCGCTCGGCAGTACCGGCTGAACCCGGACGACGCTGTTTCCTTCGGTACATCGATGGGTGGGTACGGGACCTACCGGCTCGTCACCCTCTACCCGGACCTGTTCGGGAGGGCAGCCACGAACATCGGGCCGCCCGGCGCGTACATCTGGGTTCCGCCGAACCCGCCGGAGCTCGGCTACGTCGGTCTGACGAATCTCTGGCTCGACAACGTGCGCCACGTTCCGTTCTTCAACATGGTCGCCTCGGGTGACGAACTCGTGCCCTATCCCGGTCCTCGGGCCCAGAACCTCGGCTCGCCCGAGAACGGCATTCGGGGCCTCGAACAACTGGGCTACCGATACCGGTTCCGCACCTATTCGCCGGCGGAACACATTGCACTCTCGCTGGCATACGAGCGGGAGGTGCAGCGCTTCTTGACCGGGGCCAAGGTCGTTCGCGATCCGGCGCACGTCACGTTCCGCTATCTGCCCTTCGCCGATCGTCCCAAGCTGCAGCTCGTGCGTGATCACGCCTACTGGGTCTCCGACGTGCGTCTTCGTCCCGACGCCGGCACTGCTCAGGTCGGGCCGCAGGCGGCTGCCATCGCGCCACCACCCAAGACCGGACTGGTCGATGCGGTGAGCCACGCAACGGGGGAAGGCGACCCCGCATCCACGACGTCGGTCGACCAAGGAACACTGACGACTGACACGTTTCTCGGAGTTCCTCTGGCATGGCAGGAAGCCGCTCGTTCGTGGGGAGCGCCGACCCGAACGGCGGCCCGCAACGCCCTGACCGTTCGCCTCGAAGGTGTCGAGCGCGCCACCCTCGACCTGGATCGGGCGGGCCTGCGTCGTGACACTCCAATCGAGATAAAGGCGGTCAGCGACGGCGTCGGGGTTCTGGCGCTTGCCTCAGGTGGCCTGGTGGCCGAGCTGCGCATCCCCACAGGGACCACGACCCTCAGCGTTGCCCCGCGGGCGTTCGTGGCGCCGAGCGTCGATGGTCAAGGAAGTGACCCAAGCGGTGCACGAGCAACGATGACAGGGAGGAACCGGGAGACGCCGGCCACCGGCCCTCGCGGCGAGGCCTCCTCAGCGCTCCTTGCCGCTGCGGGTCTCTGCACACTCGCCCTCGGGCTGCGCAACGTCCGACGGCGGGTTCTGTGAGTCGTCGAGTTCCGCTCGGCCTGGGAACCACTCCTTCACGAATGCGGAGAGAGCGTTTGTTGCGATCAATGCTGGCTTCAGCGTCGGCCCGGGTCGCGGCCGGCCCGCGCGGCGACGGCAAGGCCGGCCGCCGTTAGCAGCCACCAGCGCGTATGTGTGGGCGAACTGAGGAAGTTGGGCAAGACCCGTGGCCAGCGGAAGGCAAGGGCGGCGATCAGGCCGGCGCCCAGGAGGCCCGAGATCACCCCTGCGGGTCCCGCCGCACGTTCACCCTGGCGCGCCGCGACCAGCGCAACGGCGACGGCGAGCCCGGCGGCGGCGGCGAGTTCGGCCATCCGGTCGACCCAGTCGGCGGGAAGTCCCGGGCCCCAGCCGACCACCGAGAGGGCCAGGCCGAGCCCGACGACGGTGACGAGCCCCACGAAGATCATCCGAAGGATCGTTCGTCGCGATGACGGCACCGGCATCGCCGCGAGGAGGCTGGCGGCGGGGTCCTCCGCACCCCAGGCCATGTTGGCCCCTGCCACGAGGAACACCACCAGGACGGGAACGGTGACGACCTCATCGCCGCGGGCCACCACCACGACAGTCGGGAGCGCAGCCAACCCGATGGTGAGGGCGGCCATGCCCAGTCGCGAGACCCGGGCGGTGGGAAGCAACAAGGCCGCGACAACGCTCGTCCGTCTGGCATTCGGTCGAGCGAGGACGGGTTCCGCGGCCCTGTTCAGCATGTTCCCCCCGGTCGGGGCTCGACGGAATCGAAGGGACCCACACCGGGCAGGCCCAGTGCGGCCAGAAACTCGTCGGTCCCGCTGGCCGGATCCTTCCAGCGGTCCCACTGCGAGACGGTGACCTGGGCCACCTTGGCAGCGGGCAGGTCGATCACGGCCCGGGCGGCCTGCAGGTCCTGGGCCGACCACACCACCGACGGGGAGTAGCACGGGTCGTCCTCTGGGGACCCGCGGTCGAAGGCGTCAGGCGAGCCGGGGCTGCTGGAGGTGGCCAGCGTGCGGGCTTCTTTGGGTGTCATGCCGCGGGTCGCCAACCACAGGGCCACGACACCGCGTGCCTGGCCGGCGACGACCGTGGGGATGCGCCGGTCGTCGGGCTCAGCGGGCAGGCCGAGGGCGGCAAAGGCGACGTCGAAGCCGGCGTCATCCATTGCGAACATGTCGAAGCCGAGCGTGACCTCACCCTTCCCAGGCGCGGACAGATCGTTTCCGATGCGGCGACGGACCGCCGGCTGCAGGTCGTCGAGTTGCCCGTTGAGACGCTGGCGAAAGGTCATGGGGCTGACGGTGGATGGCAGCGCTCGGGCGACCGGGCCGACCCGGTCGAGCACCCGGTCGAGCGCCTCGCCGTACTCCCGGTAGGCGCACACCTGCACCGCCCCGGCGGCGGCGGCGCAGCGCTGATTGGCGCCGGGGTCGGTGACGCGACTGGCAATGAGGTCGGCGTCGGACGGAGGTCTGGCGGTCCCGACGATCGAGATGACGGCCAACGCCGCCGCTCCCAGGCCGAGGCCGATGACCTTGCCGTCTCGTCGCTCACGGACGATGGCAACGACGCCGACCACGCAGATGAGGGCGATGACCCAGGCCAGGTGCCACCATGCGGCCCGGTCGATGAAGATCGGGGCTGGGTCAGGTACGGCCGGCGCAGTGGACAGCGCCGCCCACGGGTTCCATCCCGGATCGCCGATCGAGTTGATGCGAAGCGCTACACCCCCGATCACGATCACGGCGACCACGGGCGCCAACGCGAAGTGCACCCAACGCCCGATTGCGACTCCCAGTGTGATCCCGCCGGCGCCAAGGGCAACGGCGGCCAGGACGTCGGCCAGGTTGTTCGCGCTCAACGGGCCATACAGGTCCGGGCTGCGGACCGTGTTGATGGAGAACAGGATCGAGAGGTACACGGCGAGGACGAGGGCAGGTGCGACCGCAGAGACCAGGAAGCCGACCGTGCGCGTCGTCGCGTCGGCGGGGCAGGTGTCGAACAGCTCGTCCGCATGGTCGCGCCGGGCCCGGGTGACCGCTCGATGGGCGGCCAGCACCGACATCCCCACAAGCGGGTGCGCGAACCATGGAGCCAGCTGCAAGTAGCCATCCCAGGTCGAGCCGTTGTCGCTGGCGAAGAGCACCCCGAACATCACGGTCAACAGCACGCAGAAACCGAGGCCGATTCCGAACCACGGACTCTGGAAGAGTTGGCGGGACTCGACCCGCCCGAGCGCTCGCGACACCGACCAGCTCGATCCGCGGGTCTGGCGTACTGCCGGGCGAGACGCGGAGGACGGCACCGACCACGAATGTTCCGCCACGGTGAACCGGTGACGGGCTCGCAACGACACCCCTGCGGCGACAGCCAGAGCGAGCACCAGGCCCAGCACCGGGATCCGGGAGGTCGATTCGGCGCCCAGCAACACGACAAAAAGAACGCCGACGGCGGCCATGCCCAAGAGCATCGGCGCGGCCCGAGCGAGAACCCCGGGCCCCTCCGACTCGACCGGACCCGAGCCGCCGTCGCGGAAAAGTCGCAGGAGACCGACGACGAGCGCTGGCACCAGGATGATGAGGATGATCATCGGAGATTCCTCATGACGATGAAGGCGCGGTGTGCGCCTGGTGGCCGGCGAGCACGAGATAGCCGTCTTCCACGGTCGGTGCAACCAGCTGGGCGCCGGGGGGCGGGTCGCCGATGTGGCGAACCCGGCCTTCACCGGTGATCCAGGCCAACTCGGCGCGTTGGTCGCGGTCGGCGGCCAGCCACACTCGTCCTTCGGCGAGGGCGGCCAGGCCGGCCGGTGTGCCCGTGTAACGGACCTGGCCGCTGAGGAGGACGATGACGTTGTGGCACAACGCGGCGACGTCGTCGGTCTGGTGTGTCGAGAGCAGCACGGTCGCCCCGGCCGCCTCGGTTCCGAGCAGCTCACGAAAACGAAGACGCTGTTCGGGATCGAGACCGGCGGTGGGCTCATCGAGCACGAGGAGGTCGGGCCGTCCGATGAGGGCCTGGGCGATGCCGACACGGCGCCGCATTCCGCCCGACAATTGTCCGATGCGCTTGTGCATCACCGAGTCGAGGTCGACGAGGCTGAGGACCCGGCGCACTTCGTCGTGGCGGGCGCGGCGGTCGGCCCACTCCTTGAGGATGGCCACGTAATCCACGAAGTCGAACGCGCTGAACTGGCGGTGAAACCCGGGCTCTTGGGGCAGGTAGCCGAGGCGGCGACGGACACTGAGCCGGCCGTGGCCAGTTGTGGGATCGACGCCGAGAACGTCGAGGCGGCCGTCGTCGACGGGGAGCACCGTGGCCAGGATGCGCAGCATCGTGGTCTTGCCCGCTCCGTTCGGACCGAGGAGGCCGTTGACGCCGGGGGCGAAGACGGCGTCGACGTGGTCGAGAGCGATCGTCGAACCGAAGCGCTTGCTCACCCCTGCGAGCGAAATGGTGGGTGCGGTGGTCATCGGAAGGCCTCCAGGGTGGCGAATCGGTCGCGGCGGGCACCGACGACGGCTACGGCAACGACGGCAACAGCGACGGCGGTCAGCTGCGTGGCGAGCACGAAGGACTGGGAGCGAACGACCACGACATCGCTGACGGCCAGCCACCAGAGGGCGGTCAGCGTCATCAGCCATCCGCCCCCGAGGACAGCCACCGCCGTCTCCAGGCGGATCCACGTGCTGAGCGCCAAGGCACCCACCGACAGGGCCAGCGCCGGCAGGACCCATGCCGCCGCCTCGAAGTCGAGATGAGGAAGGGCCAGTGCGGCGACACCGAGGAGCGCAAAGCTGACGGTGAGGATGGCCACGGCCCGTCGCAGGACGAGCCCCATGCCATGCATCGGCGTGGCCACCGACGCCTCCCCGATCGGGTCGGCGCCGGGGCGGAACGACAGCGCCACGGCGGCCAAGGGAACAAGCGGCACGGCGGCCAGGAACGGCCCCTCCGAGCCACTGCCACGAGCCATGGCGACGGCCGCAGCGGCGACGAGGGCGATGCCGCCAAGACCCGACGCCCGCAGACCGGGAGTGGCGGCGACGAGCCGGGGCCATCCGTTGCGGGCGCCCAGGCGGGCCAGCGCTCGCTCGGCCATCGAGCGCCGGGGCTGATCGATCCGGTCGGCGAGCGCCTCCCAGCTGCGAGCGATCGTCGCCGGGTCGGCGCTAGCGGCCAGGCCTCGGCGACAGGTATCGCAGCCAGCCAGATGAGCTTCGATGGAGGCCGCAATCGTCGGGTCCATGAGCTCGGGGTGGTTGGCGAAACCGTGCAGTTTCTCGGTCGAGGCGTGCCACGTGCGATCGGTCATGCGAGTGCTCCTCGAAGCTCGGCTCGAGCCCGCATCATGCGGGTCTTGACTGTTCCGGCGGGGATGCCCAAGAGGCGGCCCGCCTCTCGGGTGGTGAGCCCGTCGAGCACCGTGGCCTGCACCACCGCCCGCAGTTCGGGGGACAGGCTCCGGAGCGCGCCGGCGAAGTCACCGTGTTCGATCCCGACCAACACTTGGTCCTCGGCAGCGACCACGACCTCGGATTGCGCCCGCGCCGCAGCCGCCAGTGAGAGGGACCACCGGTTCCGGCTGCGAAGCGTGCCGATCAGCCGGCGGATGGCGATTCCCCAGATCCACGCAGCCGGATCCCCCCGACCATCCCAACGCGCCGCGCCCTTCCACACCGCTGCGAAGGTGTCCTGGACCGCATCGGCCACGGCGTCCGCGTCCGAACAGCGGCGGCGGAGGCGAGCAGTCACCCAGACCACATGGCGGTCGTGCAGCTCCCGTAGCGCGCCCCGGTCGCGGTCGGCCACCGCCGCCATGAGCTCCGGGTCGCTGCGCACGCCTACCTCCCACCGCCAGTGTCTCCTATCGGAAGCTCCAGCGCGACGTTCGACCCAGCGAAGAGCCTGGCGAGGCGGGTGAACGTGACCACATCTGGGTTGTCGCGTCAGACGTCAGTTTCGGTTCTCCGTGCCGTCGTCGGCGCCACGCCCCCAGCGCTTCGCCGACCCAGAGCGGAGCGTTGGTGCGCGGCGGTCGAGCCCTCAGTGGTTGAAGAAGCCGGCCACTTCTCGAAGGCGGCCGTCGTCGGCGAGCACGCATACGTCGACGCCTTCCACGATGACGGCGCCGTCGGCGCCCGTGGCGTTCCAGTCGAAGCGCACCACGTTGTGGTGAGCATCGATCTCGCCGGTGCGCTGCAGTGTGGCGCCGACGAACTGCGCTCGCACCGTTTCGACCATGTCGGCGAGGCCCTCGTAACCGGTGACGTCGGACAGCGGGTCGACGTAGTGACCTTCGGCCACCCACGACTCTGCGGCCCTCTCGAGTCGGGCATTGCGGTCCGCCTCGTTCCACATGGCGAAGTAGGCGTCGATGATGGACTCGATCTGCGTGTTCTCTGTGATGGTCATGGAGCGATCATGCGCCTCCGGTCGACGCAGGACGATTACCTGGTGGGTAGTCGTGTCCGGAGCCACTCGTCACTACCGTCGTTCGCGTGACTGCACTTGCAACCGCCGACCACGGCTTCGGGACGATGCTGCGCGCGTGGCGCTCCCGCCGGCGGATGAGCCAACTCGAG
>JBKJLN010000353.1:0-3544 GCA_046596935.1 Acidimicrobiales bacterium | reverse complement strand
CAACCCCGCCCTGCAGGTGGAGGAGGTAGACCTCGTCGGCCCTCCCACCAGCGCTGGCATCCGGGCGGCCGGATGGGCCGAAGCCGCCATCCTCACGGCTGCCGTACGAGGCGAGAACACCATCACCACCCCGAACGGATCGTCCGCCTCGGCCGCAGTCGCCACCGACGGCGGGTTGACGGTGCACGTGCGGGCTGGCGAAGTTCTCGACGAGGTCGTTCTCCGCTCCTACGCCATCGGCGCCGCCCACATGGCGCTCGGGTGGGTGACGTCCGAGGGAATTGCCGTCGATGAGTCGGGCGACGTGCTCGACCTGACCATCCGTTCGTTCGGCGTGCTCCGGGCGAAGGACATGCCCCACGTCACGGTGGAGATCGATACCACCGACGATCGTCCGGCCATGAACGGGTCGGATGCCGTGTTCGCCGCTGTCGCCACCGCCGCCTGGCGATCTCGTGGCCTGCCCCCCGAATGGCCCACCGAAAGAGGGATGCACCCATGACCGAACCCACTCCCGCCGGCCGACCCAAGCCCGTCGGTCCCTATTCGCCGATCGTGCGGGCTGGCGACTGGCTGGTCACCGCCGGCCAACTGGGTGTGGTCGACGGCGAACTCGTCGAGGGCATCGAGGCCCAAACGGCACAGTGCATGACCAACCTTCGCACCCTCCTCGAGGCCGAAGGTTCGGGGATGAACGCCATCGTGAAGACCACCGTGTTCCTGGCCGACATCGCCGACTGGCCGAAGATGAACGGTCCCTACGAAGAAGCGCTCGGCGACCATCGCCCCGCCCGTTCAGCGTTTGCCGTTGGTGCCCTCCCTCGCGGTGCTCTGGTCGAGATCGAGGCGTGGGCGTTTGTGGGCGCTCCCGTCAGTGGGGAAGGATGACGTCGTGCTCGGCGCCGTGATCATCGCTCTCGTCATCGTCATCGTCCTGCCGGTGACGTTCTTCGTGTCGGGCGGGGTCGTCGCCGCCATCGTCGGTTGGGCCCTGAAGGCCAACGGCGAAGACACCCACCCTGACAGCGAACTGACCGCCTGCAACTACTGAGGCGCCCCCGACTATTGAGGCGCGTCTCGCAGCATCCGGCGGAGGATCTTCCCTGACGCCGACTTGGGGATCTCGTCGACGAACGCGACCTGGCGGATCTTCTTGTAGGACGCGACCTTGCCGGCCACGAACTCCTGGAGCTCTTCGGCCGTCGTCGAGGTTCCCGGCTTCAGCACGATGAAGGCCTTGGGGAGCTCGCCGGCCTCGTCGTCCGCCACGCCGATGACGGCCACGTCGGCGACGTCGGGATGGGTGACGAGGAGGGCTTCGAGTTCAGCCGGCGGCACCTGGAACCCCTTGTACTTGATGAGCTCCTTGACGCGATCGACGATGTAGAGGTGCCCGGCCTCGTCGAAGCGTCCGACGTCGCCGGTGTGCAGAAAGCCGTCGGCGTCGATGGTCGACGCGGTGGCGCTCTCGTTCCCGAAGTATCCCTTCATCACCAGCGGACCGCGCACCCACAGCTCACCCTCGCCCCCGACGCCCTGCTCGACCTCGTTGGCATCGACGATCTTGCATTCGGTGTTGGGCACGGTGACGCCGACTGATCCCGGTCGGCCCTCGCCGGTCGGCGTGGCGTGGGAGACGGGTGAGAGCTCGGTCATGCCGTAGCCCTGGACGACGTCACAGCCGATGCGATCGGCCGCTTCCTTGGCGAGTTCGGCCCCGAGGGGAGCGGCGCCCGAGAACACCAGCTTGAGGCTGGAGAGGTCGAACTTGTCGATCAGGGGATGCTTGGCCAGCGCCAGGACCATGGGCGGCACGGCGAAGAACTGCGTGACCTTCCGATCCTGGATGAGGCCGAGGGCCGCCTCGAGGTCGAATCGGGCCATCGAGATGATGGTCACGCCCTGGGCGAGGAGCCCGTTCATCAGCACCTGCATGCCGTAGATGTGGAAGAAGGGGAGCGCCGCCAAGGCGACGTCACCGCCCGAGATGTCGAAGATGGGTTCGACCTGCGCCAGGTTGGCGGCGAGGTTTCGGTGCGTGAGCATGACGCCCTTCGACAAGCCGGTCGTGCCCGACGAGTAGGGCATGACGACGACGTGGTCGGCGGGGTCGACCTCGACCTGATCGATCGGATCACCGAAGAGTTCGGTGTAGGGCTTGGCCCCGTCGGCGGCGTCGAGGGTGAAGAGGTCGGTGACGCTCGTACCTTCAATGGCGTCGGTGGCGACCGGGAGGACGCCGGCGACCGTCACCATGATCGTGGCCTTCGAGTCCTGCAGTTGGTGGCGGATCTCATCGGCCGTGTAGGTCGGGTTCAACGTGGTGACGGTTCCGCCGGCCACCGCCGTTCCGTGGAACACCACCGCGTACTCAGGGAGGTTCGGCGCCATCAGGGCGAGGGTGTCGCCCTTGCCGAAGCCCCGGGCGGCCAGTCCGCCGGCGAAGCGACGGATGGCGTCCTGCAACTCGGCGTAGGTGAGGGTGCGACCGCTGGCGCCGTCGATCAGCGCCGGCCGGTCCGGATAGGCGCCGGCGTTCCGGAACACATACTCCGTGATCGGCGAGTCCGGGATCTCGACATCGGGGAGCGGGCTGGTGAAGATCACGACGGCGGAAACCTCCGGCAGGCGACGGCATTGGCGAGGGCGCCCGGGTGGACGCCGCCGCTCAGTTTGGCCGACGACCGGCCTGCGTCACACGTCGTTGTGATGGAGGGCGCAGTAGGCGTCGCGTGTGGCGCTCGACCCGAGGGGGGCGTAGACCCCGCTCTGGCGGATCGCCGTTGCCTCAGCGACCGCTGCATCCTCGATGCTCAGCTTCACCGCTGCGAACTCCACCGGGTTGTTCTCGGCGGCCCGCAGTCGCTCGGCGTTCCGCCAGGCCTCTTCCCGCCAGGTGATGACGGCCTGGATGCCACCGGGAGCGGCGTTCGGGCTGATGCTCGAGTCGAACCGGCGATTGGCCTCGGGATAGAAGACGACCCGGTTCAGGAACTCGTTGACCTTGTCGTGATCGGGCTTGCGGCTGGTGCCGTCGGCCTTGACGAGGCCGATCTCCCAGAGCACGAAGGGGAGGTCTCGGTTGATGTGGGCGCTGATGCCGAGCAGAACGCTGGTGTTGCCGTTGACCGCCTTCTGGTCGGCCGCCTCGAGTGCGATGCGCCAGGCCGGGGGCGTCGCCGCCGTGTCGCCCTTGTGCCAGGCGTCGTAGGCGTCGAAGTAATACCGGGCGAAGACGGCGTCCTCGTGGTTGATGAAGTTGACGTCGCTGTAGAACCCGGGCTCGACGGCCGAGCGGCGATACTCCTCGGACGTCCGGAGGTAGGCGAGGGCGAACAGGGAGTCGTGGTCGCAGGTGTCGGCGAGGCCGTTGAAACGGCGGGTCATCTCCCGGATCACCGAGTCGACGCAGGTCAACTTGCCCGACTTGCAGTCGTTGGCCGAGTTGGCGTCGTACCCCGCAGTGAGCCCGGGCGTGAGCTCCGCCCAGTTCACGAAGAGCGGATCTCCCGTGGCCGGCCCGGCCAGCAGCGACATCGACAAC
>JBKJLN010000358.1:0-2909 GCA_046596935.1 Acidimicrobiales bacterium | reverse complement strand
GTACCGAACCCTGGACGGCAGCCAGTCCTTGCCCGGTGCGCGCATGGTTGGCCAGGCGCAGGCTCGTTTCGACGAGAACCAGACGTTCGAGGTCCCATCCGACCAGGGCCGTGACCCCGCCGGCTCCGGCGCCGGCGTCGAGCAACAGGCCTTCCGACGCGCCACCGGTCCGTCGCAACGCTGTCGACACGTACGCGGCTTTTCCACGGAACCACCACTGCCGCCGGCCGGCGCGCAGCAGGTCGCTTTCGAAGTCATGGACCCCGTGGTCATGTGGTTCAAGAGCCGGCGGGGTCGATGTCGCCGCTCTCGCACGCGTGGCGCGACGTGCGCTGGCCCAGATGCGACCCGTCTCGAGCACCATGGCGGCGCCGTCGCGGGCGACCCGGACCTTCGTGCGTTCGTCATGGCGCCAGGCGATCGGTACCTCCTGCACGCCGACACCGAGGGACAGGGCTACGGCGACGACCTCCGCATCCCAAGCAAAGCCCCGCTGACGACAGAAGGGGAGGATCGCCGCCCAGACCTTGGTCGAAGCAGCCTTGGCCCCGCACTGCGTGTCGACGATGCCGGGGGTGACGGTGGCTTGGAGGAGCCGGTTGTACGACCGCCCGAGCGTTTCGCGAACTCGGCTCTCGCGCAGCAGCAACGTCGACCCCGACAGGTCGCGTGAGCCGATGGCCAGCACCTCGGCGCGACGGGCGACGTCGATCACCCGGTCGAGTTCCTCGAGCGGCGTCGACAGGTCGAGATCGCAGAAGGCGGCATGGGTCGCGCGCACCGACGCCAACCCGGCGGCGACGGCTGCGCCCTTGCCCAGGTGCGGCCGCCGGAGCAATCGCACGATCCCTCCTGTGGTGCGTTCGGCAATGAGCTCGTCGACGAGCTCGCAGGTGCGGTCGCGACTTCCGTCGTCGACAAAGACGAGCTCGCTCCCCGCCGGCTGGCGGGCGATGTAGTCGACCAGGACGTGGCCGAAGTCGGGGACACGCTCCTCCTCCTCGAAGACGGGAACGACCAGTCCGAGCGATTCGGGAACGGACGTGTTCAACGGCCGTCGACGAGGAACAGGGCGACGGTGCGGTGGTCACGTCGCTCTTGGAGATCGGCGAATCGTTCGAAGCGGCTCCGCCACGTCGAATCGAAATCGATCAATCGGGAGTGCACGACCATCGTCAGTTCGCCGCTCGAGATGAGGGTCTCGCCGTCGCGCGCGACCGACCCTTGCTTCGAGAAGAACGGGAGGGCACCGAGGGAGGCGATGGCGCGTCCATCGGCATTCAGTCGAAGTCCCTCCGATGAGATCCGTTGCGTGACGGCGGACCGGAGCGAGACCAGTTCGGTGTGCTCGGCCGGCGCGAGCCCATCGACGCGCGCTACCAGTCGAGCGCCCGGCGGGACCTCGAAGGCGGCGTCGCCTTCGCGCTGTACGAGCCTCGGCCCAGTGGGGGCCGGCACGTGCCGGCGGTCTCCCATCTGGGCGGCGAGGCCGGCATCGGCAACCCGGAACTCGATTCCTTGGCGTTGCAACTCGGCCATGACCGGAACGCTGTAGGGCTCGGCGAAGCGGAGGCCCCGAACGTCGAACAGCAGCGGGCCTTGGTCGTCCAGCCCATGGATTCGGTGCACCAATGCACGCACGGTGGGGATCGAAGCGGCGTCGGCGGCCGGGCCGTACCCGATGTTGTAGGAGGGCAGGTTGGCGAATGCGATCAGTGCGGTGAGGCCGAGGCCGACGCCGGCCGCAACGGACGCTGGGAGGAATCGCACCACCGCCCACACAGCAGCGAAGGTGACGAAGACGCCGATGGGCCACAGCCAACGGAACTGATGGGCGGCGATCCCGAACTCTCCGAGGGGCAACATCGAAGAGGTCACCAGCGCACCCGCGATTGCCGCCAGCGCAACGACGCCCGCGGTGACTGTGGGCGTGTCCTTCAATCGGCGACCGAGGGCGACGACACCCACGAGGCCCATGGCGACGACGGCCAGTGACACGATCGACGACGAGAGGGGAGGGATGCGGGTGCGCTCGACCAGGACGGCGAAGGTGGCGAACGACGGTCGGGCCCAGAACGGCGCCAGAGCGACCACGTCGGCGACGAGCCGCGTGCCGAGGGCGGCCCCGAGGGGAGGATCGCCCTTGCCCACGCTCGTGGCGAGTTCGCCGAGGTTGCCGCGCCCTGGCCCCGCCAGCTGTTGCACGAGCGGCTGCACCCAGCAGAGGATCGCCACCGCCAAGCCGACAGCGGCGGCCCGCCTCGTGCGCTGGCGGTGTCGTTGTCGTGGTTCGCCCTCGAGTCGGCGGCGGGTGGCGGCCGTCACGACGACGAGCCCGCCGACGCCGACGCCGAGCAACAGCGGCAGGAGCACGGCGTAGCTGAGGTGGGTCTGCACGATGAGGCTGGCGACCCCCACGGCCCACGGCAGGGCAGGCGCGTCGCCTGAGGCCATCGACCACACCAGGACGAGGAGGAAGAGAAAGGGCAGCAACAGGCTGTGGGGCTGCCACGGGTCGAAGAGGAGCTCGCTGCCCATGGTCCAGAGCAGTGCAGCGGTCATCGCCATGGCCACGGCAACCGCCGCCGCTCCGCCGCGGCGGCGGGCGAACGCGGCGATGCCGATCACCGACAGCGCGTTCCCGAGAGCGGCACCGATGGCCAGCCCCGCGGTGCCGTTGATCTTGGCGGGAAGGGCGTAGAGGTCGAACAGCAGCGGACCGGGATTGTTGACGTTGACGCCGAGGCTGTGGGAGGCGGAGGTCCACGTTCCCAGCAGCGGATGGTCGCGGGTGAACACATCGCGCGCCCGGATCTGGAAAAGGGCGTTGTCGCCGATGGGGATCCAGCCGCGCCGGAGTCCGCCGAGGGTGGCCACGAGAATCGGGAGCAATGCAAGGAGGACGGCGA
>JBKJLN010000257.1:0-3633 GCA_046596935.1 Acidimicrobiales bacterium | reverse complement strand
CCTCGACGGATCGATTGCGGCGGTCACCTTCACCAGCCAACCGGCTGTGCGGTTCTTGTTCTCCATCGCCGAACGGCTTGGCCATCGAGACACCCTCGTGTCGTGTGCGAACGACGGGCGGGTGCATCTGGTGTGCATCGGAGCGGTCTGCGCCGAGGCCCTCGTCGAAGCCGGCGTCACCACGGCGCGCTGGCCCGAACCCTTCCGCCTACCGCCGATGGTGCGCCTCACCGCCGAACTCCTCGGCGCCCAGCCTCAGTAGCCGACCGACTCCCGGAGTTCGATCCACTCCTGCGCGCCCGGGCAGTCCTCGCGAAGCCGGCAGTAGGTGCATGCGGGACCGGGCGTCACCGATGGCGGGCGATTTCCCAAGCGGAGATCGGCCAGCTTGGTGACGCCGGCGATGACCCGACGAGCGGCGATCACGAGCAGTTCCTCGGTGATGTCCTCCGCCTGCCACCGGGCTGACTCGAGGTAGTAAGACGCCACCCGGAACGGAGGCACCTTCGAGCGAAGCGTCTCCAACAGGGCGTAGAAGCGAAGGTCGTCGAGATGGGTCGGATAGGGACGGCCGGTCTTGACGTCGACGATCAGCACCCGCGCCTGGTGGCCGACGGGTCGACCCAGGGCGAGATCGACCTTCGAACGCAACGTCACCTGCGATGCCCCGAGATCGACCTTGCAGCTCGACTCCAGCCGGGGGCGCCAGCTGGGCGACAACGGCGGGAAGCACTCCTGGAATTTGGTGACGACATCGCAGGCGCCCCCGCGCACTTCGGCCAACTCCGCCGGCGAGGCGCAGCGGAGGAAGTCGCGTGGCGTCCAGTCGTCACCGCTCTCGAGGAGTCGTGTGAGGGCTTCGTCGACCAACTCCAGCGGCGAGACCTCGCCTGAGCGGAACACGCTCAACTCGATGGCCCGATGCGACACCGTCCCCCGGCAGCTGGCGACCGTCCACTCGAATGCCCGCTCGGCCTCGGCCAGCGAGTGGGCCTCACAGGCGTGCACCTGCGCCAGCGCGCCCTTGTTGACGATCAGTTCCATGGGGCCCAATTGGTCGAAGACCGGGCCCAACCCCTCCTCGAGCATGTCCAGCAGCCGCAAGGCGAGATCCTCGGCGAACGTCGGACGCGCCTCGCCGAACGACAACAGCCGGTCGGTCACCTCGAGCTGCGAGGGCGTCAGCTGTGATCGGTCCATGTTCGGATCGTACGGACGGCGCGTGCCACCGACGCGGACCGGGTTCTTGTCACAGGGGCTCGGCATGATGCGGATATGGACCCGCAACCGATCTCTCCATGGTTCAGCTGGGCCGGTCGCCAGCTGGCCAGTACCGCCCGCCGGCTCGACCTCGTCGCCCCCTCGTTCGCCTCCCCTCCGTCGATGCCCGGGGTCGATCGGACGTTGCGCCGCTCGCCCGGCTCGGCTGATGCGCGGGTGGCCGTCCGCCTCTGGGGGCGGACGCTCGACGCCATCCGCGCCGACATGATCGACGGGGTCCTGGCGGCCAACGGCTTGGCCGGTAGCGGTGACGACGCCGACCGCGTGCGGATCGAGCTCGAAGCGGCCGTCCCCATCTCGGAACGCAGCCGCGCCGCCTGACGGTTAGCGTTCGGAGGCCGCCCGGGTGGCGAAATCGGTCTTACGCGGGGGACTTAAAATCCCCTGTCCCGAAAGGGGCGTGCGGGTTCGAATCCCGCCCCGGGCACCCTCGCACGCTCCTGGGATGATTTACCCGCCACTCGGGGTCAGCGCCACTGGCACGCACCGAGGCGGGGCGAAGGGGCGCGGGGCTCGGGGCGACGTGGACCTGATGACTGCAGAACTCTGCGCATGTACCGTGGCGAGGTGACGGCTCGGGGGTGGCGGAGGGGACGGCTCGCCGCCAACATCTTCATTGCAATCCTGATCACCCTGGTCAGAGAACCTGTCGTGGTGCGGTGGGTTCTGCTCGGTATCGGGCTCACCATCACGTGCGCGGGATTCCGCAGCGTCTTCAGGTCTGTTCCGCCCCGAGTGCCAGGCACCCCGGTGGGGACGGCGCCTCCTGGCTGGAGTTGGGACGAGTCCGCCCGGCGATGGCGTAGCCCTCGTAAAGCTCGCTGACGCCCCTGTGACTGTTCGGCGTCCGCTTCATCCTCGCGGAGGGTGCGCACGCCGGGCGTCGACTTGCCGCATAGCTCGCCACCGATCCCTCGCACCCCATGAACAACATCTGCCGGCGCACGGCTGGTCGGAGTCCCGCTTGACGGCGAGCGTGTGTTCTGGTCCGTCCGGCATGGGAAGGCGTTGGTGGGTGACCTTGACATCCCTTCAAAGGTGGGTACACACTTATCTACACACTTACATACACATCGAGGAGGAACGGGTGGCGCGAGTCAATGTGTATCTTCAAGACGAACTCGCCGAGGCTGTGAAGGCACTCGGGCTTCCGGTGTCCACGATCTGCCAGGAGGCGCTCAGCGGAGCGCTGACGGACATCGCCAACTACAGCGCTCTTGCGTCATCGGTCGGAGTCCTCCCGTTGACGGACTCCGCAAGGGCAGTGCTGCGTGCTGCGTCTTTCGCATCCGCCGGGCGGCCGCGTACTGCGCGCGACCTTCTCGTCGAGGCAGGAAAGCAGGAGGGCGTAGCCAGATGCGCACTCGGAACCTTGAGCGTGGCGCCAGAAGCCTTCGAGAATCTTGTCCACACAGGTGAAGAAGACGGAGGTTTCGACGACGAGATCCGACCCTCGTCACGCTCGGGCCACGAAGTGATCCAAGCCGCGATGAGGGCTGCGGTGTCCCTTGGTCACCGATACATCGGTGTCGACCACCTCCTCCTTGGCTTTGCCGAATGTCGACACCCCTGGGTAACGGAGGCGTTGGCATCCCTCGGGATCGACGGAGAACGCCTTCGCTCGGCGACACTCGACTGCATGGCATCGACCGCGCCGGCGACCAGCGCCCCAACATCGCCGGCGGCACCCCTCGACGCCGTCCACGAACTCGACGCACTAGTGCGACGAATCGAGCAGCGAGTAACACAACTCGAAGCGCACCAGCGTTGGTGAATGGGAATTCGAGCGCGCCCCCCGCTGGGTGGCACGGCATGCCAGTCGACGCCGCTCGCCCCGGTCAGTTGGCCGCCTCGTGGGCACGTCGTTGCCTCTCGACCGTTCTGCTTCAGTGACTCATGCGGGCGGGGAGAAGAACTCCAGCTGGATGTTGTCGGGGTCCCGGAACACGAGTACTGATCCGTATGGTTCATCGGCGATGGGTGATTGCGTAGAGGGTTTGTCGGCCACGGGACAACGGGCGACACCGTTGGTTTCGAGGTGGCTCTGCCACTGTTCGAGGTCGCCCCGGGTCGGCACGAAGAACCCGACGTGGTCAAGGCCCGTCGTCGTCTCCCCGAAAGGGGTTCCGTCGTTGGCGTCGTGCCGGTGGAGAACGATCATCAACTCGCGAGCGTCGTCGGCCAGCACCTTGCCGACGCCGCCCTCGTGAGGGGCGTCCATCAGGAAGTGAACATCGAAGACCTGCTCGTACCAGCCGACGCTGGCTTCGACGTCCGTGACGGTGAGGGCGATGTGATGCATTCGTGGTCGGGTGACATTGGGCATGGGCAATCCTCTTGGTTTGGGAGTCG
>JBKJLN010000340.1:0-2744 GCA_046596935.1 Acidimicrobiales bacterium | reverse complement strand
TCGTGATTGCCCGACATAGCCGGTGAAGCGGTCGAGGGCGGGGGTGCCCAGGAGGTGGACCTGGCGCCAGGTCCCACCTTGGGCGCCGTCGACGGTCCGGGCCCAAGCGTGGGAGAGGTTGGGGGTGCCGTCGGCGCGTCGGCCGGCCACGAAGGCGGCGTCGAGGACGACGGAGCGGTCGTCGCCGTCGACGAGCACGGTCAGCGTGTTGGCGTCGACGGCGAGGACGGTGGCCGTCGAACCGTTGTGGATGGCCCGCTCGTCGCGATTGCTGGGATTGGCGTGGACGAGGACCCGATCCCCGGCGGCGTAGGTGCGGGGGCCGCCTGCCCAGGCGGGACCGGGAAGGGTGGGTCCGCGCAGCTCGCCGTGGGCGGCGCGGATGGCCCGGATGCGGTCGGCCAGGTCTTCGCAGTCGGCATGGCTGACGGCGAGCACGGCGACGTGCTCGACGCCGCGGCGATCAGCGTCGAGCGTGGCGGCCTGGGCCAAGCCCGCTCGGGTGTCGGCGGGGCTGGCCTCTTGGTGTTCCCAGCCGTGGTCGGTGCGGATCTGCATGCTGGCGTCGACGTCACCGGCGCGAAAACGGGCGAGGGCTTTGCGCTCGGCGGGATCGTGTTGGCGACGGTTCACCGTGAGGCGCGCCGCCGGGATGGCGCCGGCGTCGGCCAGGGTCTCGAGGTGCGAGGCGAGACCGGCGGCGGCGACCGCCTGGGCCTGGCGGGCGTCGCCGACCCACCACACCTGGGCGCCGGGCGTGGCGGCCACGGCCTCGACGAGAACGGCAGCATCGCGAGTGGCGACCTGCGACGTCTCGTCCACGATCACCACCGATCCCGCAGCGAGGGGGGCGTCGCCGAGACCGATCCGGAAACGGGCGATTGTGCGAGCATCGAGACCGACTTCGCGCAACTCGGCCACGGCCTTGTGGGTCGGGGCCAGGGCGACGACCGGGTGACCGGCGAGCCGTGCGGCGGCGGCCGCCGCGTGGACCGCAGTGGTCTTGCCGAAGCCGGCGGGGGCGACCAAAAAGCGTGCGGACGCGCCGGCACCACACAACACCCGCACCGCCTCGACCTGATCGTCGCCAAGCGTCTTGGCCTCTGCGCCGATGGCGGCGTCGACGAGCTCGACACCGACGGGTTCGAGGTGTCGGGCGGCGAGGGTGTCGAGTCGGGCGAGGAGGTGGTCTTCGACGCCGCGCAGTTCGCCGGTCGACCACTCCGGTGGGCGGCGGCGGGCCTCGTCGGGTGCGAGTCGCACGATCAGGTCGGTGGCCAGGAACCGGCGAGCCACCTCGACGATCTCGTCGGTGGTGAGGCGCCCGGCCGACATCGCCGCGACTCGCTCGACGACGTGGGCCTCGCCGAAGCGCGAGTCGGTGGCGCACAGTCCCGTGTGCGGGTCGACGAGCGCGGCGAACATCTCGGCCTCGCCCGGCTGTGCATGGCCTTCAAGGTGGCGGCCAATGACAAGAGCATCGACGGCGAGCCCGGGCTCGAGGCCGACGCCGGCAGCTTCGGTGGCCCAGCGGTCGCGAAGGCGTTCCGGGGTCAGGGCTTTGTCCTTACGGGCTCGGGTGGCCAGCGACGCCCGGTCATCGGCCCGCATCCGCTCCGCGTTGGAGGAGAAGGCGACCTCGCCGTTGGCTTCGAGGCGCGTCTCGATAGCCACCGTCCGTTTCGAGAATGCCCGCAACTGTTCTCGGGTGAAACCGATGATCTCCCGCGACCCGTTGCGTTCCGGACCCCACTCCACTCCCAGTCGCTGGGTGAGGCACCCCTCGAGGGCGTTGAGGAACACCGTGCCCGCCGCCTTGCCCCACACGTGCAGGGGGGCGGCGTCGAAGGCGACGTGCTGACCGTCGGCTCGTTGCACGAGGTTGGGGATGAGGCAGTGGGTGTGCAACTGGGGGTCGCCGTCGCGGCTGGTGCGGTGAGCGAACGTGGCCACCGCGAACCCCTCGGTGGCCACCCGCCGGCGGATGCCCCCGGATTGTTGGCGGGCGAACGCCGCCCGCTCCTCCAAGAACGTGATGGCCTCGTCGGTCGCTTCGACCACGGCGATCGACACGACCGCAGCGGTCTCGGGGGTCCCGAAGGCCCACAGGAGCGACACGCTCTTGGGGACCGAAAGGGTCACGTCGATGGCCCGGACCTTGCGTTCCCGAAGCCCGGCCAACAGATCCTCGCCCGAGTCGGGGTCGAGCCCGTCGACCAGGGCTCGGAGGTCGGCGGCTTCGACGACGCCTTCGAGGCCCAGGGACTCTGCCCACCGGCCCCGCCACACGCCCGGCGCCTCCCCAGCTCCCATGTAGTAGTCCTCCATGCCGGCGGCCACCGAGGAGATGAGATACTCGGCGCCCTTCAGCTTGGTGATCGTCAACACGACGCCCACCCCCACTCCCAGGCCCGGTTCCCGGTGACCGGGCACGCCTCCCCGAAGGGGTGGCAAGTGCCTGCTGACATTGGCATTGCGTTTTGGAGAGATGTGCGTGTTGGCATGAGTCGTTAGCTGGCGGTTCGATTGAAGAGATCGAGTTGATCGGTGCTGGTTGGGTGTCGATCTCGTCGTGATGGCGTTGGCTTTGCCTGGGTTGGCGTTGCTGGCTGCGTGGGAGTTCCTTCGACCGCCAGCGGGATCACCGCAGCCGCCGGCGGCACGGGCAGAGGTCCGACCAGGACGGCTCCGACCATCGCCTCGAGGGCGGCGCGGGGGACGCGCAGCACGCTCCCGAAGTCGAC
>JBKJLN010000097.1:0-2591 GCA_046596935.1 Acidimicrobiales bacterium | reverse complement strand
GATCGATGCCCATTAGGCGTCGAAACCCGACCACGCGGCCGGCGGCCACCGCGACCGTCTCCCGCCCGAAGTGGACGAGCTCACTGGTGCCGGAGATGGGCGACGTCCGGGTCGGGGAGATGCGCGAAACGAGGCCCAACTCCTTGGCCATGGCGTCGACCCGGGCGGCATGGAACGGGTCGGTCACGAGGATGACGTCGCGCTTCCCGTCCTTCTTCAACTCGTTGGCCGCCGACGCCATCGACTGCCAGGAGTTGGTGCCGCGATTCTCCCGGATGATGTTCTTCTGGGGCACGCCGTGCTCCCGCGCCAGATAGTCGGCCGATGCCCGCGCTTCGGTGAATTCGTCGCCAGGACGGCGGCCGCCGGTGACGACGATCGTCGGCGCCAGCTTGCGGTCGTAGAGGTCGGCGGCGTGATCGAGGCGGGCTCGAAGCACGGCCGACGGGCGCCCGTTGTACTGCGCGGCGCCGAAGACCACGATGGCCTCGGCCTTCGCCGCCTCGTCCCGACGAGATGCTTGGTACACCTGAGCGAAGGTGACGCCCAGATAGACGACGACGAGCAGGATCCCCAGCTTGATGAGCTTGCGGGCGAGCCAGAACATCAGCCCTTCTCCAGGCGGGCGAGCGCGCGGCGAATGCGGGCGACGACGCGATCTCGACCGAGGACGACCATCGACTCGAACAGCGGAGGACCAACCGAGCGGCCGGTGACGGCCACGCGCACCGGAGCTTGGGCCTTGCCGAGCGAGAGGTCGTGGCCCTGCCCGATCTGCTCGAGGACGGCGTGGAGCCCCTCGGCCGTCCAGTCGGCACCGTCGGCGGTGAACGCTTCGAGCGCCTCGGCAAGAATCGCCGGGCCCGGATCGCGCATGGCCTTGTCCCACGACGGTCCGTCCATCGGCGGCGCGTCGTGGAGGAAGAAGTCGGTCATCGACAAGGTTTCCGCGAAGGTCGATCCCCGCTCCTGCACCAGCTCGGCCATCGGCTCGACCACCGTGTCGCGATACCAATCGAGCACCCGAGCGACGTACTCCTGGCGCGGCAGTGCTCGGAGGTAGTGGCCGTTGAACGCCCGCAGCTTCTTCGGGTCGAACTGGGCTCCGGCGCTGTTCACATCCTCCAAGCGGAAGGCGTCGAGCATCGTCTGACGAGAGACGATCTCTTCGTCGCCCGGCGGGCTCCAGCCGAGCGTGCCGAGGTAGTTGAACATCGCCTCGGGAAGGATGCCCTCGTCGCGGTAGCTCTCCAACGCCACTTTGTCCTTGCGCTTCGAGAGCTTCTTCCCCTGGTCGTTGAAGATCATCGGGAGGTGGGCCCACGTGGGCGAGTCGTGGCCGAGCGCCCTGCGGATCAACATCTGCTTGGGAACGTTGGGGAGGTGATCTTCACCCCGCAACACGTGGGTGATGCCGTCGTCGAGATCGTCGAGGGCGTTGGCGAACACGTACAGGGGCATGCCGTTGCCCCGGACGATGACGAAGTCCTCGACTGTCGCGAGGTCGATCTCGGTCGATCCGCGCACGAGATCTTCGCGGTGCAGCGTGCCGTCGGCCGGTACGCGGAACCGAAGCGCCGCGCCCGGCGTTGCCGCGAGCCCACGGTCGGCGCAGAAGCCGTCGTAACCGGGGGTCTTGATGCCGGCGGTCCTCTTCCGGTCGGCAAGGTCGTCGGCCGTGCAGTCGCAGTAGTAGGCGGCACCCGAATCGTGGAGCTGATGGGCGGTGTCGCGATGGCGGTCGAACGACGCCGACTGGAACCGGGGTTCGGAGTCCCAATCCAGCCCAAGCCATTCGAGCGACCGGTAGATCAGATCGATCCACTCAGGGTGATCGCGGGAGGCGTCGGTGTCCTCGATGCGGAGCAGGCAGGTCCCCCCGTGACTGCGGGCGAAAAGCCAGTCGAACAGGGCGGTGCGGGCGTTCCCGACATGGAGCATGCCCGTCGGTGACGGCGCGAATCGGACTCGGGGCGTTCCGGGGGAAGAGATGGACATCGCGGCTGCAGGCTACGCCCGGTCAAAGTCAGCCCCGGAGTGGTTCAGGCCGAACCGCCGTGCTCGTTCCACGGCGACTTCACGTTGCCGGGCGGGGCGTAAAGAGCCCGACGACGAGAAAGATCACCGCCGCCAACATCGAGGGGACGCCGATGGCGTTGTGGAGTACCAGGCTGGTTCCGCTGACGTGGTCCTGGCCGACGGCGTTCATGTAGCTGACGAGTGAGGTCGCGAACACGAGAAAGAACGCCCCTCCCCAGAGAAGGCGACGTCGGCGGAGACCGGCGCCAGGCGCTCGGATCGCCTGCGCGAGGCGACTGCGCTCGGCGGTGAGGAGGACGGCGGCCACGACCAGCAGGAGGACGCCCGGGTACAAGCCGGTCAACAGACTCAGTACGCCGGCCGACGTGCAGATCAAGGCGGCGGCGACGATGGTCGTGGTGGTTCGGGGTTCGCTCATGAACGACTCCAATCGGTAGTGGGGAACGGTGACGGCGAGATCGACGACCGTGCGCTTCCAGGCGGCTCGAGGCCCTCGGTCGGCGACGAGGTCGCCGTCACCGTTCCCCACTACCGATTGGAGTCGTTCATGA
>JBKJLN010000040.1:0-17112 GCA_046596935.1 Acidimicrobiales bacterium | reverse complement strand
TCTCGAGGGAGCCGCACCTCGTGCACGATCTGGTCGAGCCGGGCCCCGGTGTTCATGAGGGCGAGGGTCTGTTCGACGAGCGACTCGAGCGCACCTGCTACCTCGTCGAGCACGCGGGCAATGCGGTCGACCCCGCCGATCGGTAGCCCGTGCGCCGGCAGGAAGAGCTCGGGTCGCAGAGTCGCCATCGTGCGCAGCGCCACCGCCCACTCGCGTGGGAAACGCTGGACCTTCTGGGGATTGCCGGCGTTGGGAAAGACCCAGGTGAGGAAGTCGCCGGCGAGGATCGCCCGCGACTCGGGGAGCCAGGCCCACGCGTGGTCGTCGGTCTCGCCCTTGTCGTGGCGAAGTTGGACCGCCAGGTTGCCGACCGTGAGGTCGAGTGTCTCGCGGAAGGTCGTGTCGGGCATCACCCAGTCGGAGAACCAGGTGGGTGCTCCCATGCCGAGGCGGCCGCGGTTGCCGAACTGCCGCTGGTTGATGACCCCGTTGTATCCGTTGGTCAGGTCGTACCGGTCGAAGCGTTCGGACACCTTCTCGTGACCCACCACCCGGGGTGCCGGCTCGCCTCGTTCGGCGGCGGCGTCGACGAACGCACGAGCGCCGCCGACGTGGTCGATGTGGCCGTGGGTGTAGAGGATCGTGTGCACCGGCTCCCGGGCCCACGAACGCATCGATTTCACGACGGCGGGTCCGAAGGCTTCGGCACTGGTGTCGGTGACGAGCAGACCGGCACCGGTACGGAGCACGATGACGTGGGAGAACGCTTCGATGACGGCGATGTCGTCGGCGACCTCCGAAAGCTCGGTCGTCACCCGGTTGACGGGGCCCTCGTCCTCGGTGGAGGTGCCGTCGATGATCCGTGCGGAGAGGGCGAGCAGATCAGCCATGGAGGAAACGTAGGCTCCCGACTCATGACCCGGCCATCCCCCGACCGCTACGAGGTCGTGGCCTTCAACACGGCCACGGCATCAGCGAACAAGATCCACGACGACACCGTGGCCTCGAGCTTGGGGTTCAAGGGCGGGCTCGTTCCCGGCGTCGACGTGCTGGCCTACCTCACCCACCTCCCGGCGGCGAACTGGGGGCGGGCCTGGCTCGACGGCGGCGCCATCTCGGGCCGCTTCGAATCCCCCGTCTACGACGGCGACCGCATCGAGGTCATCGCCGAACCCGTCGATGACGGCAATGCGCTCGACCTCACACTGTTCGATTCGTCTGGCCTCGGTTGCGCCATCGGCGTCGGCCTCCGGGAAGCGCCGGATCCGGCTCCGGCCCTCGACTCGATTCGTGTCGCGGCCGTTGCCGAAGAGCTGCAGCCGGCCTCACCCGAGGTATTCGCCTCGTTTGCTGATGGCGTGCTCGGCACCCTCGAATACGGCTTCCACGCTGACGCCGCCGAGGTGTACTTGGATGAGGTGCGCGAGACCCTGCCCCTCTATCGCGAACAGCGGTTGGCTCATCCGGGCTGGCTGTTGCGCATGGCCAACTGGGCGTTGAGCCACAACGTCGCCCTCGGTCCGTGGATCCATGTCGGGAGTTCGCTGCAGCTCCACGGAGCCATCGAGGACGGCCAGCGGATCTCGGTGCGATCGCGAGTGGCCGATGTCCGAGACCGGAAGGGCCACGGCTTCGTCGACCTCGACATCATCTACGTGGTCGACGACGAGCGGGTGGCGGCCTCGTGTCGGCACACCTCGATCTACGAACCCCGAGGCGTGCGCGAGTCGATCGCCGAGTAGCTCAGCCTGCGGTCGTGCCCAGCAGGCGGGACCGGAACAGGTCGAGCACCTGATCGAGCGCTTGGCGGGTGGGTTGGCCGGGCTCGTCGATGAGATGCTCGGTGACGACCGAGTGCGGCGACATGGCGGAGTCGGGATTGGCCGCATCGTCCTCGAGTTCGACGGCCACGAACGCCTCGCCGAGCTGTTCGCGGAGGAAGTCGAATCGCTCGACGGGCACGAACTTGTCACTCTTGAATCGCAGCCCGAGCACCTGCAGCCCGTCGTTGGCGCACCGTTGTTTCACGATGCGCAGATCTTCGGGCGAGATGTCGATCGAGTGCTTCTGTTTGGCCGTCAGCGTCATGGGCATCGACGGCTGCGACAGCACGGGGGCCAGCAGCCGATCGTCGGTGGCCATCGCCAACGCGTATCCGCCGGTGAAGCACATGCCGATCGCGCCGACGCCCGGTCCGCCACACCGTTCGTGCTCTTGGACCGCCAGCGCCCGAAGCCACGTGACGATCGGTGACGTCCTTCCGGTCGCCAGCACGGTGAACTCGCGGCTGACACACGCAGGCACGATCGACGAGAGCACGTTGAGCGCCGCCTTGCCCTTGCCGAGAACCTTGGGGTCGGGGTCCTTCCCGGGCACGCCGAAAAGGTGAGGCAACACGGCCGTGCATCCGATGGCCGTGACTCGGCGGGCAAACTCGAGCACCTTGGGAGAGATGCCCGGCATCTCGGCAATCACGATGACCGCCGGCCCCGTTCCCTGGCGGAAGACCGTGCGGGTCGTGCCGCCGGAGGTGAACGTCGTGCGCTCGAAGTCGGAGAGATCATCGTCGGCCATGTGTCAGTCCAGTCCGGTGGGGGTCGTGGAAGGTTCGTCGATCACGGGGTTCTCGAGCACGCCGATGCCTTCGATTTCGATGCGGACGAGATCTCCGGGTTGCAAGAGCATCGGCGGTGTGCGGGCGATGCCGACGCCACCGGGGGTACCCGTGGAGATGACATCGCCCGGCTCGAGGGTGAAGGCCGTCGACAGGTGCTCGACCATCTGCCAGCAATCGAAGATCAGGTTGTCGGTGGTCGAGTCCTGCCGTACGTCGTCATTGACCCAGGTGCGCAGTCGGAGGGAATGGGGGTCGCCGAGCTCGTCGGCGGTAACCAGCCACGGACCCATCGGGCCATGAGTGTCGAACGACTTTCCCATCGTCATGGTCGGAGTCCGGCGCTGCCAGTCGCGCACGCTCACGTCGTTGACGATGGTGTAGCCGGCGATGACCTCGGAGGCCCGATCCGCGGGAACGTGGCGGCAGCGGCGACCGATCACGAAGGCGAGCTCGCCCTCGTAGTCGACGACATTCGACGCGCGAGGGATGTGGATGGGTTCGCCTGGACCGATCACACACGTCGACTGCTTGTTGAACCACAGCTGATGCTCGGGTTTCGGCGTGGCCGATTCGGCCACATGGTCGGCGTAGTTCAGACCGATGGCGAGGAACTTCGGCGGTCGGCCGACCGGTGCCAGGAGTTGGACCTCGTCGCGTACTCGAACGGCGGCACTTGGAGATCGCAGCGCAGCCGACAGCTGCGTCAGGGCATCATCGGCGGCGAGCACCTCCGGGAGGTCGTTCGGGAATCCGGCGGCGGTGAGATCGACGAGCGTGTCGTCATCGCGGAAGGCGCCGAGCCGGACACCCTCGGAGCCGAGGAAGCGAGCGATGCGCACTGGCACTTCCTAGTCGGCCGGACGCCGGCACCGGCGCGTACGCTCCGGCGGTGATCGATCGCCGACGGTTGATCGAGCGCCTCGTCGATCTCGGGTGCATCGCCGCAGAGGAGGAAGCGGGCATGCTCCTCGAGGCATCAGGACGTGACGAGTCGATGCTCGAAGCCATGATCGAACGACGCTCGACTGGCGAGCCCGTCGAGTGGATCGTCGGATGGGCCCCATTCTGTGGACTCCGGGTCAAGGTGGCGGCAGGGGTCTACGTGCCCCGTGCCCAGACGGCCGTGATGGCGAGGCGAGCGGCGGCCCTGCTGCCGGCGGGCGGGCGGGCCGTCGACCTGGCCACCGGATCGGGGGCGGTGGCCATGGTTCTGCGGGCCGAGCGATCGTCGGCCCGAGTCGTTGCCACCGAGATCGATCCAGTGGCCGTCGCGTGTGCGCGCACGAACGGCATCGACGTCTTCGAGGGTGATCTCGACGCCCCGCTGCCGGCGTCCCTGGAACGCCGTCTCGACGTGCTCACCGCCAACGTGCCCTACGTTCCGACCGGAGCGCTCGACCTCCTGCCGAGAGACGTTCGAGCGTTCGAGCCTGAACTGGCCCTCGACGGGGGCGCTGACGGGCTCGACCTCGTGCGTCGTGTGCTCGACCTGGCGCCCCGATGGCTGCGACCAGGTACGGGCCGCGTGATCGTCGAGATCGGCCCCGACCAGGCCGACACCTTTCCCGACGCCGACCATCTGCTCGACGACGACGGTGACATCCGGGCCATCGAGGTGCGAGCGCCGGCGCAGATCAGCGGACGCTGAGTCGCTCCCGCTCGCTCAGTACGAAACGCGAAAGAGGCGGAGCGGTTCCTCCAGCCCCTTGAGATCGAAGACGCCCGCCTCGGTGAATTCCAGACCCTTCCCGCTGGCCAACTCGCGCACGACGTTGGAGACGAGAATCTCCCCGGCGTGGGCTTGATCGCAGATCCGCGACGCCGTCGAAACGACGAGGCCATGAAGGTCGTCCGCTTCTGAAACCGGTTCGCCGGCGTTGACGCCCATCCGCACCCGAATAGCCGAGTCGGGGTGGAGCCCGTTGTGTTGATCGAACGACCGCTGCATGTCGATGGCGCAGTTCACCGCCGAGGTCACCGATGCGAACTCGGCCATCACGCCGTCACCCGTGCTCTTGACGATTCGCCCGGCTCGGCTCTCCAAGGCGGCGCGAACGATGGCGTTGTGGCTCCGAACCAGGGCCTGGGCGTTGTCGTCGCCGATGCGGGCGGTGGTCGCCGTCGACCCTTCCATGTCGGTGAACAGAATCACGGTGGGGCGAATCGAGGAGCGGGGCCGGAACGAGTCGCTGATCGGCACGTCCAAGAATCGAGACATGGCCGCCAGTGGCTGGAGGGCGTCGCCCTCCCACGGGTTGTGGGCGCTGCCGTCGACGGCGACGAACGTGGCATCGCGAACGAGGGCAGCGACGTGCTGACCGTGGACGAAGGGAATCGCTTGGGTCCGGCGCCGGTGGAGGACCAACGTCGGCATGTGGAGCGCCCGCAGGTCGGCCGTCGTATCGACGTCGAAACTGAGTTGATACAGACGGGACGCGATCTCACCGTCGATGGCGTGACGGGTGCGCTCGAGACGTTGCTGACGAAGATCGTCCGCTTCCGGGTTGGTGAAGAAGTCGAGCATGGCGTGGGCGGCGCGCGGCTGACTCTCGAGCATGCTGATCATGCCGAGGACCGACTCGCGCATGGCCGGGGTGCCGATGTCTTCGCCCCGCGCATAGGTGCCGTCGAGGATCAGCTTGGAGATGCGCTCGGGGTGACGAGCGGCGTACCGGGCGGCGATGAGCCCGCCGTAACACGTGGCGTAGAGCACCACCTGGTCGGCCTCGATCCGCTCGAGCACCGCTTCGAGATCGAGGACGAGGTCGTCGAGGCCGAGGTTCCGAGGGCTCCGATCCGACGAACCGTTGCCGCGACTGTCGAACCTGGTGACGGTGAAGTGCCGGCCGATCGCCTCCATGAACGGGCGGAATTCGGGGTCGTCCCACATGGCGTCGAGGGAGCTGATCCATCCTCGAACGAACACCAAGGGCGGCCCCTCGCCGTGGACGGCGTAGGCGATTCGGACATCATCACTGGTGTTGACGTACCGGATGGGGGGACGCATGGCCGCCTTCGAACTTGCGCAAAGCGTACCGTTTGTCCGAAACATCCACGAGACAGGCGGAACGATGCCGAGAATGCAAGAAGCAGTCACCACCTTGAATGCCGCCTTCGGCGCCGAGGGCCTCCGGAACATTGGCTTGGACATCTTCGGGGCACGAGCCGGGGTGGAGCTGATCCACCCGTCGCTGTCGGAGGTGTTCGTGCGGGCCGGCGCAGAACTGTCGCCGGCGACCCGGCGCTACGTCGATTCCTGGCCCAGTGGTCTTCAGGCGGCCGTGAAGGGAGTGCTCCAGGACAACCTCGAGCGGGCGGGCACCGTGCCGGTCACCTTCGCTTGGGCGCCCGGCTACGACTACGAGGTCACGATCTGGGACGTGCGGGACACCACCGAGACAGCGGGCGGCATCACCGTCTTGTTCAAGAGCCGCTACCCGGACGACCCTCACCCGTTGGACGGCGAAACGGCCTCCTCCGCCTGATCTGCGGTCACAAGACCGGGTCAGACCGCTACCGGCGCGCCGCCTGCCCGGGCGGAGGCGTACATCGCCTCGGTCACCTCGTGGGCCCGCACGGCGGTGGCGAAGTCGGGTGTGCACGGCCGCCCCTCCCGCACCGCACGGAGAAAGGCCCCGTCGGGATTGAAGTCATCGCCAACCACGGCCTGAGCGGCGGCCACCAGGTCGTCGCCCTCGAGCGTTCCCTCGCTTCCGTCGGAGCGCGTCCACGACAGGGGACCGAACCAGTCACCCTCGACGGTGAACATGGCCCGCTCGCAGATCACCTCGACGCGTCGCAGACTCCCGCGTGCGTCGATGTCGTGCCAGACCGAGGTCAACGAACCCAACGCACCGTTGGCGAACTGCATCGTGGCCACGACCAGATCTTCGATCCCGTCGATGCCGTGGAACTCGTGGCTTCTCGCGGAGACGTCGACCATCGGGCCGATGACCGCTTCGAGGATGTCGACGTCGTGGATGGAGTGTTCGAGCAGCGCGCCGGCGCCGGCCTTGTCGACATCGCCTCGCCAGTTCGACTCGTAGTGGCCCCGGACCGGGATGAACTGGTCATCGCGAAAGACGACGCTCATCACCCGACCGCTCTCGCGCGCTTGCGAGAGGTGGCGCAACATGGTGAAGGCCGGCGACCGCCGAAGGATCAGCCCAACCTGATTGGCCACCTGCGCCTCGGTGACGAGAGAAGCCATTCCTCGCGCGCCCTCGAGCGAGGTCGCCAACGGCTTCTCGCAGAACACGGCCAGGCCCCGCTCGGCGGCGGCGGCGACCAACCGCAGGTGCTCCGACGTCCACGTGCAGATGTAGACGGCGTCGCAACCGTCGAGCACTTCCTCCTCCGACGAGCACGGAGACGAACCGCTGGCCCGTGCGAATGTCGCAAGGCGAGCCGGGTCGGGGTCATAGACGCCGCCACGCAGGAAGTCCTCTCCCGACCGGCGGAGCATCTTGGAGTGGAACGTGGCGATCAGGCCCGCTCCGAGGAATCCAACCCGCATCGACATGGTCGGACCCTACCGACGGAGCTACGTGGTCGGGGCGCTGCGACGGTCGTCGACTTGCTTGGTCAAGCGGCGGAGCGTCTCCACGTTGCGGGCTTTCATCAGCGCGTTCTGCACGGGGTTGTCGATCAGCTTGGCCAAGCCCCGGATCGGGAACTCCTCGATCTCAACGTCGGTGCCGCCGTCGATCGGAGTCAGCCGGAAGATGACCTTGGCCACGCCGGCCGGCCGAGCCCTGGCCTCGAGCACGAGCAGCTTGTCCTTCTCGACCTCGATGACCTTGGTGTTGTCCTTCACCTTGACCGGGCCGGCGCCGACGGTGTGGAAGAACTTCGAGCCGACGGCCGGCCATTCGCCTTCGACAGCGCGGATGTCGTCGCATCCAACGACCCAGTGCTCATAGGTATTGGCATCAGCCAAGACGGCGAACACGTCGGCAGGAGGGGCTTCGATGTGGGTGCAGTTCGTCGACATGGCAGGGTCTTTACCCGGCGTCGTCCGATGTGAAGCCCGTCAACTCGCGGTCAGGCGAGCGACAAATTCTTCCGCCACCGTTCCAGGATCTGCGCATCCCCGAACACTTCCAGCCGATCGCCAGGGACTTCCCGGCCCCACAGCCAGAGAAGGAGGTCGCTCGCTGTGGCTCGGAGGGCAACGTCGCCCTTCTCGTGGCCGTGTCCGACGAGCAGGCCTGAGCCGTCAGGGTCGTCCTGCACGATCCACTCGCCGTGGCGGGAATCGGTCGTGTGGAAGTGGACCGACCCAGCGAGTTCCCCCCGGCGGGGCAGAAGGTAGACGTCGAGCATCTCGTCGATGCCGGCCAACGCCAGCTCGACGTCGATGGGGTCGGCCTCGCCGGTCGCTCGTTGCGCATCGACGCGATGGAGGGCCGTTTCGACGGCTTGGCGGCGGAACCAGAACCGCGACGTGTTGCCTCCGCCGGGGAAGGTCCACAACGCCACGTCGGGACCCGCCTCTTCGAGGGCGGCCGCCAGCTCGGTCACGCCCTCGTCGAACCACTGGAGGTCGACGACCTCGGGCCGGGGCGGAAAGGGAGGCGACTCGGCCGAGCGCATCCGCACGATCGTCGTCGCCCACCGGTGCACCCGCCCCAGATGGTTCACCAGCTGACGGACATCCCAGCCGGGGCATGACGGCACCGCCGCGTCCCACGACGCACCGACGGCCGTAGAAAGGGCGGCACCCTCCGAGCGGAGGGCAGCCAGGAGGTCATCGGGGTGCATGGCGAGCGAGTCTCGCGCTCCCCGGCGGCTCCCCGGCGGCTCTCAGGCGAGGTCGGCGTTGGCTCCCGAACGGGCTTTCAGCACGGCGGCTTCGATGCCGGCGGCGTCGAGGCCGAGGGTGGCATGGATGGTGGCGGCGTCGCCGTGAGCGATGAACTCCGACGGGGTCCCGAGGATGCACACGGGCGGTGAGAGCCGGCCTTCGTTGAGCGAGGCGATGGCGTCGGCGAGGAAGGAGCCGGCCCCCCCGACGCGAATGCCGTCCTCGACGGTGATGACGAGCGGGTGGCGGGCCGCATCGGTGATCATCGCCGGGTCGAGTGGCTTGATGACACGAGGGTCCCAGATCGTCGCCTGCACGCCCCGCTCTTCGAGCAGGGCCGCCGCCTCTTCGGCCGGTTCGAGCATCCGGCCGACGGCGATGATGCAGACGTCGGCGCCGGTCCGGACCTTGCGGGCGTTGAGGCCCGATCCGACCTGATCTGCGCTGACCTGGCGGGCGGCGGATCGTGAGTAGCGAACCGAGGCCGGCCGCTCGAGGTCGATGGCGGTGCGCAGCTGCACCTTGAGTTCTTGGGCGGAAGACGGCGCGAACACGGTCATTCCAGGGATCTTGAGACACAGGGCCATGTCGAGGACGCCGTGATGCGACGCCCCGTCAGGTCCGGTGATGCCGGCGCGATCCATGGCAAAGACCACCGGAGCCTGGTGCAGACCGACGTCGTACATCGCCTGGTCGAAGGCGCGAGTGAAGAACGTGGAGTACACGGCGACGACGGGCCGCAGCCCGGCCATGGCCATGCCTGCAGCCGACGTGACCGCGTGTTGTTCGGCGATGCCGACGTCGAAGAACCGGTCGGGGAAGCGGCTCTGGAACGGCAGCAAACCCGTGGGGCCCGGCATGGCGGCGGTGATGGCCACCACTTGCGGATGGTCGTGGGCGATCTCGATGAGCTCTTCGGTGAAGGCCTGGGTGTAGCCCTTCGGGGCCGACCAGCCGCTCGGCGGGCCGGTGATCGGATCGAACACCGCTGGCGCGTCGTGGAGGTTCTTCTCGTCGTCGTCTTCAGCCGGCGCGTAACCGCGTCCCTTGTGGGTGAGCACGTGGACGACGATCGGCCCGTCGTACTCGGCGGCGTTGCGCAAAGCGGTCTCGAGCCGGGCGATGTCGTGTCCGTCGATCGGCCCCGTGTAACGAACACCGAGAGATTCGAAGAACGCCGTCGGCTCGAGCAACTCGCGCAATGCCGCCTTCATGCTCTGCAGGCTGGAGTGGGCGAGCGAACCGACGCCGGGAAGGTCGCGCAGGATGCGTTCGAGGCGGTGGTTGGCCGACACGTACTGCGGGTTGAGCCGCAGGCGGCTGATCGACTCGCCCAGCTTGCTCACGGTCGGGGCGTACGAGCGCCCGTTGTCGTTGAGGATGATCACGACCCGCTTGCCGCTGTGGCCGAGGTTGTTGAGCCCCTCGAAGGCCATCCCGCCGGTCATCGACCCGTCACCGATGATGGCGATGACCTTGCGATCGGCTCCGGTCCGTTCGACGGCTGTAGCCACGCCGTGGGCGTAGCTCAGGATCGTCGAAGCGTGGCTGTTCTCGACCCAGTCGTGCTCGCTCTCGGCCCGGCTCGGATAGCCGGAGAGGCCGCCCGCCTGGCGAAGTTGGGCGAAGCCGGTGCTGCGACCGGTGACGATCTTGTGGACGTAGGCCTGATGACCCGTGTCCCACAGGAGGATGTCGCGCGGCGAGTCGAAGACCCGGTGCGCGGCAAGAGTGAGTTCGACGGCGCCGAGGTTCGATCCGAGGTGGCCGCCGGTCACGGCCACGGACTCGACGATGAACTGGCGGATCTCGGCCGCCAGGGCGTCGAGCTGCGGATAATCGAGCCGGCGCAGGTCGGCCGGGCTGGAGATGTCCTCGAGCATGTGAACTCCGAGGGTACTGGGCCTGGCACGGTCAGACACTCCAGGCACACCCGTGATCCGGTGCGGACGGCGACGCCGGATCAGAATGCACTGACATGCGGTTCCAGTACCTCTTCCTCATGGGCCTGTGCCTGCTGATCACGCTGCCACTCGAGTTCGCCTTCCGGGCTCGGGTGTGGCGGCGTCCACGACGGCTGTTCGCAGCCCTCTGGATCCCGGTGGTGGTGTTCGTGATCTGGGACATCGTCGCCATCGATCGGGGCCTGTGGCACTACAGCCGGCGGTACACGACCGGGTGGAACCTTCCGGGGCGGCTGCCGATCGAAGAACTGGTGTTCTTCCTCGTCATTCCGATCTGCTCGCTGCTGACCCTGGAGGCCGTTCGGTGGATGTTGGGTCGACTCGGCGGACGGGCCTCGGACCGGTGAGCTCGGTGGCCGAATACACGGCGTCGGCGGTGGTCGGTGCCCTCGCCGTCATCGCCTTGGAGCTGGGGTGGCTGAAGACCGGTCTCTTTCGCACGAAGGCCTATTGGATCTCGATGGCCATCGTCGTGTTCTTCCAGGTGATCGTGGACGGGTGGTTGACCAAACTGTCGGCCCCGATCGTCTTCTACGCCGGTGACGAGTTCTCCGGCATCCGCTTTCCCTGGGATGTGCCCATCGAGGACTACCTCTTCGGTTTCGCGCTGGTGACGCTGGTGATGCTCCTTTGGGATCGAGCCGGTCGTACCATGAAGGCGTCATGAGCAGCGCCTGGGTCATCACGGTCGCCTTCGTGGCCATGGAAGCCGTGAGCTACCTGGCCCACCGGTTCGTGATGCACGGTTTCGGGATGGGCTGGCATCGCAGCCACCACCGCCGCACCGTCAGCCGCTTCGAGAAGAACGACCTGTTCCCGGTGGTGTTCGCCGCTGGAACCATTCTGGCCATGACCGCCGGCGCCACCCTTCCTTCGCTGCGGCTCCTCTACACCGTGGGTATCGGCGTCACCGTGTACGGCGCCGCGTACGCCTTCGTCCACGACGTCTACATCCACGGACGCCTCGGACGGCTCCCGCAGATGGGCTTGTTCGAGTGGCTCAAGGAGTCGCACCGCATCCACCACCTCTTCGGCGGCGAGCCCTACGGAATGCTCCTTCCGATCGTTCCCCGCTCTCTCCGCACGCGGGCGGCCACGCTGGTCACCGACCCCTTCGAGCCCGTGGGCGCCACCGGCCTTTAGTCGTCGACCGGCTCAGCGGGTCGGCGTCGGGAGCGCCAGCGAGCAGCCGACAGCTGAGCGGAAAGGAGCGTCAGCGACGCAGAGCGAAGCCATCAGTGCGGGCGGACCATGCGGGCGGCAACGGCGAGTTTCTGCCACGTCGGCACGGAGGCCCGTCCTGAGAACACGTCGTATTCGGCGGCTTCGATGCGCTCGAGGATGCGAGAGTACAGGCCCCGGGCGCCGGCGATGCAGCGGGCCGACGCCGGCGGCAGCATCGAGACACCCATGTCGGCCGACGCGTACAGCTCCCGGGTGCGGGCGATCTCGAACTGGAGCAGTTCGACGAGTTCGGGCGTGACCTGGCGCTCGCGCAGGGCGGATTCGGCGCCGAACTTCCGCACGTCCTCCTGCGGCAGATACACCCGGCCGCGGTCGAGGTCTTCGTCGATGTCGCGCAGGAAGTTGGTGAGCTGGAAGGCGTTGCCGAGGTCGCGGGCGTGGGGGAGGGCGACGTCGAGGTCATAGGGCTCGAGGATCGGCAGCATCATCTCGCCGATCACCGCCGCCGATCCGTCCATGTAGACGAGGAGGTCGTCGTAGGTCTCGTACTCCCCGATGGTGAGGTCCATGGCCATCGAGCGGAGGAAACGGCGGAAGCACTCGGGGTCGATCGTGAAGGCTTTCACCGTGTGGACGACCGCCTTGAGCACCGGGTCGTCGGATGCTCCCGCATCGAGGTCGGAGAAGAAACGGTCGCCGAAGTCGGTGAGGGCCCGCTCGCGTTCGGCGACCGGCGCCGGCCCCATGTCGTCGACGATGTCGTCGGCGTACCGACAGAAGGCATAGAGCGCGTGCACATGGTGGCGCTTCACCTTGGGCAGCAGGTATGTCGACCAGTAGTAGGTCGTCCCGTAGCGCTTGTTCAGCTCGCGACACTTCTCGTACGACGTTTCCAATGTGACGGCCATCTACTTGTGTCCTTCTACGCGGTTGGCGGCGAGGCGGCCCGAGAGCAGCACCATGGGGACGCCGACGCCGGGCAGGGTCGACGAGCCGACGAAGTAGAGGCCGGGCGCCCGCTTCTCCAGGTTGTTCGGGCGGAACGGACCCGTCTGGAAGAAGCGGTGCGAGAGGCCGAAGGGCGTGCCCCGCTCCATACCCATGCGCTCCCAGTCCGTCGGGTCGTAGAAGCGCTCGACCTCGATGTCGTCGACTGGATATCCATGGCTGCGGACCCGTTCGACCATCGTGTCGCGCACCCACGATCGATCGGCCACCCAGTCGATCCGTCCGTCCAAGTTGGGCGTCGGCTCGAGGACGTAGAGCGTGTGGCCCCCGGCCGGCGCCAGCGACGGATCCGACGACGAGTGCGACGTCACCAGGATCGAAGGGTCGGGCATGCGGGTGCCCGACTTCAGGAGCGCCTCGAACGCTTCTCGCCATTGGCCGCCGAAGTGGATGTTGTGGTGGGCGGCATCGGCCGGCATCTCGCCCTTCACCCCGGCGACCCAGAGCGCGCACGACGGGGAGTACTCACCTTTCCGCGCAACTCGGGGCATCGGCAGTTCGGGGACGAGCGTGCGATACGCCACGGGAAGGTCGGGGTTGGCGACGACGGCATCGGCCAGGATCGTCTCGCCATCGGCCAGCCGGACACCCCGCACCGCCCCGTTCGCACCCGGGCGGCGCAAGATCCGCTCGACCTCGGATCCGTAGCGGATGGTGGCGCCGGCCTTGGTAGCCGCGTCGGCCAGTCCCCGTCCGATGGCGTTCATCCCGCCCTCGGGGAAGTAGACGCCCTCGACCGTGTCCATGTAGGTGATGACGCCGTAGACGGCGAGCGCGTCGAAGGGGGAAAGACCGGCGTACATCGCCTGGAACGAGAACAGTTTCCGCAGGCGCTCGTCGGCGAAGTACGAGTCGACCACCGAGCTCAGCTTGCGGAGCGCGCCGGTGCGTACGAGCCCGAGGAGTGGGCCGAGCGGCCACGCCAGGTCGAGGGGGGAGTCGAAGTTGCGGTCGATGAAGTTCGGGAGCTCGAGGTGGTAGAGCTCGGTCAACCAGTGGCAAAAACGCCCGAAGGCCTCGGCCTCGCGAGCCCCGCACTTCGTGCGTATCTCCTCGGTCATGGCGGCTTGCCCATGGCGCACGAGGATTGGCTCGGCGTCCGGGAACGTCGCTCGGTACATGGGGTCGACGGCGTGAAGGACGAGGTGCTCTTCGAGGGTGGATCCGGCGGCGGCGAAGACGTCGGCCAGGATCCCGGTCATCGTCAGGACGGTCGCCCCGATGTCGAGGGTGTAGCCGCCCTCGTGCACGACCGCGACCCGTCCGCCTGGAAGGTCCCCCTTCTCGACGACGACGACTTCATGGCCCCGCCCGGCCAAGTGGCACGCCGCCGAGAGCCCGCCGAGCCCCGCTCCAACGACAACTACCCTCACGCGACCGTCACCTCAGATGCGCTTTCCGTCACGAGTGGGGGCCAGAGCACGCGTTCGCAACGGAAAGCGCCGCAGCCAAGCGAGGGCGGCGCCGCAGAGCGAGGCAATTTAATGATCTCTCCCGGCGACGAACCAGGCGAGCTCGATGAGGTGGTTGCGAGCGTCGTCGGTGATCGGCGCGGCCTCGAGGGAGTCAAGCGACTCGCCGACGAGCGACTCGATCTGGGCCTCGACCTCGGCCAGGGCGCCGGTGTCGATGAGAGTCGCCTGGAGGGCTGTGATCTCGTCGTCGGTGAGATCGGGACGGCCGAATCGGTGTTCGAGCAGCTCGGCGGCCTCGCCGCTGGCCCGCTCACGCGCCAGGGCCACGAGGGCGGTGGGCTTGCCTTCGCGGAGGTCATCGCCGACGGGCTTGCCCAGCAGATCCTCGTCACCGAAGGCGCCGAGCAGGTCGTCGCGGAGCTGGAAGGCCTCGCCGAGGGGAAGGCCATAGGCGGAGAGGGAAGGCGCCAGTTCCTCGAAGCGGCCGGCGAGGGCCGCCCCCAGGTGGAGGGGCCGCTCGACGGTGTACTTGCCCGACTTGTAGACGCAGATGCGGTGGGCCGCCTCCTTCGTCCCGCCACCACGCACGGTGCCGATTAGGTCGAGGTACTGCCCGATGTTCACCTCGAGGCGCAGTTCGGTGAAGACGTCGACGGCCGTTCGGGGGGCGTCGGCGAGCAGCAGATCGGCGTAGACGAAAGCCAGGTCGCCGACGAGGATGGCGACCCCCTCGCCGAACCGCCGGCCCTCTCCTCGCCACGACGAGTCGCTGTGTCGAGCCTCGAAGTCGATGTGCACGGCATCGAGGCCGCGACGGGTGATCGATCCGTCCATCACGTCGTCGTGGATGAGGGCGAAGGTGTGCAGGAGCTCGAGGGCGCCGCCGGCGTCGACGACCAGCGGATCGGCCGGGTCGCCGCCCGCCCCGACGAAGGCCCAGTGGCAGAAGGCGGGGCGAAGCCGCTTCCCACCGGCCAGGACGAGATCGCGCAGGGAACTCAACGGCGCCGCGAGGTCGGGGTCGACGGCCTTCCACCGCTCGATCTCACCGGTCAGGAGCACGTCGATGCGATCGGCCACTCGGGCCGCGATCGTCATCAAACTCTCAGGGGCGATGGCGGTCGCCGGGCGAACGCCCACGTGGGATTCCTTCCGGTACGTCAAGGCCAGCGAGCGTAGGCCGATCGGGCCGTCGGCGGGCCCTTCGACTGTGTCCTTCGGAGCCGCAGGCGCGTCCGGATTAGCGTGCGCCGCCGTGCGGGACGACGAGGAGAGCGGAGCGAAACGGGTCGGCCGCCGGGCTGTCAGGGACGCCAGAACCCGGCTGCTCCAGCGCGCTCTCGATTCCATGAATCCGTCGGATCGCGAGACCGTGGCCCGCCTTGCGACGCCAGGGCCGGCAGGGAGGGCGGCCCAGCTGCGGGCCGTGGAGGACTTCCTCGAGCGGGCGGTGGAGCGCCACCCCTCGATGCTGGGGACGGTCGGACTCTCGGCCATCCAGGCTCTGGCCGGCGCGGCCGAGGAAGCCTCGGCCGTGCCATCGCTCGGGGCGGCGTCATCCCTCACCGTGGTGTTCACCGACCTCGAAGGCTTCACCGAATGGACGGCCCGCGAGGGCGACGAGGCCGCCAGCCATTTGCTGGCCGAGCACCATCGGGTGGTCGGTCCGATCATCGCCGGACGAGGCGGGCGGCTGGTCAAGCGACTGGGCGACGGTCTGCTCCTGACGTTCCCCCAGCCGCCGGCGGCGGTGTTGGCCTGCCTCGAACTCGTCGACGCGCAACCCGAACCACTGCGGCTACGCGCCGGTCTCCACACAGGCCCGGTGGTGGTCACCCGTGATGACGTCATCGGGCACGTCGTCAATCTCGCTGCCCGCGTCGCCGAGGTCGCCGAAGGCACGGAGGTGCTGGTGACCTCCGACGTGAGCTCGTCGGTGGAGTTGCCGAATGTGCGTTTCGGTGAGACGCGGGCCGAGCGCTTCAAGGGGATCGAGGATCCGATCACCATCTGCTCGGCCTCTTGGGCGACGCCCTAAGTCGCGTCCTCGAACTGGCGGTAGTGGTCGGGCGTGGCGTAGCCCATCGCCCTGTACACCGGCTCGCCGGCCTCGGACGCCTGGAGGGTGGCGTGGGTGCAACCGGCATCGGCGCCGCAGCGAGCCGCCGCCGCTGTCAACGCAACCCCGTAGCCGCGTCGCCGGTGGTCGGGGTGGGTGGCGATGTTGTACACGCCGGCCGTCGAGCCGGTGACACACGTGGCCGCCGTCGCCACGGGCGCGCCGTCGACGCGTCCGATCAGGGCGGTGAAGTCAGCGATTTCGAGAAGGCCAGGACCGAGCACCGGAGCCACGAGATCCGCAGGGATGCCGAAACCCGCTGACAGCGTGTCGAGATAGTCGTCGTAGGCGGGGGCGTCGACGACCTCGATGGTGAGTCCGTCGGGCGCCGGACTGTCGGTTGGTGGGATCGGGTCGAGCACCATCAGCGGCGGTTGCCAGTGCTCGACGAGGCCGGCGGCCGAGCAGACATGTGCCAGGCCCGGCGCAGTGGCGTCGCGGAAGTACAGGGCAAATGGGAGGTCGAGGGCGCGGTAATGGGCCCGGACGGCTGCAATCGTTTGGTCGTGGTCGTTCGAGTCGCCGATGACGAAGGCGACATTGAACATAGCGATGGGCAAGCCGGTCGAGAGCAGCAGCAACTCGTCCGTCTCGGTTTTCTCGCCGCCGGCCTTTTCGGTCAGCTGCGTCCAACACTCGACCATGTTGCGGTCGGCCAAGGCCAGCACATCTTCCGTGTTCATGGTCGCGATGATGGCGCACCGCTAACTTCACCCGCCATGGCTTACGCACCCTTCGACCTGACCGGACACGGCGCTCTCGTCACCGGCGGCAACAGCGGCATCGGACTCGGCATGGCCGTGGCGCTGGCCCAGGCGGGAGCTGACGTCGCCATCTGGGGCACCAACGCCGACAAGAACGCCGCCGCCCAGGAGCAGCTCGCCGCCTTCGGCACCAAGACCGTGGCCGTCCGCTGTGACGTCGGCGACGAGGCTCAGGTGGAGGCGGCGTTCGCCGAGACGCTCGAGGCTCTCGGCAAGGTCGATTCGTGCTTCGCC
>JBKJLN010000011.1:0-3689 GCA_046596935.1 Acidimicrobiales bacterium | reverse complement strand
CGCTTCTTCGACCGGTAGCTGTTGATGAAGGTGTTGGTGAGGATCCGGTACAGCCAGGCCTTCAAGTTGGTGCCCTGCTGGTAGCTGTGCCAGGAGCGATAGGCCTTGAGGTAGGTCTCCTGGACGAGGTCCTCGGCGTCGGCAGGATTGCGGGTCATGCGCATGGCCGCGGAGTAGAGCGATGACATGTGCTCCATCACCTGATCAGTGAACTGGGCCTGGCGAGCGGCGTCACCGGTCGCCTGTTGCGTCATGCGCGAAGACCCTACCCCGCACGTCCAGAACGGCTCTGGGCGTGCGACCGCCTAGGTCGGGCGGAGATCGTGATCTTGCAGGCTCGCCGCGAAGCCATCCTCTGACCCCTGGCCCTCCAGCGCCGAGGCGACGGCCACGGCAAGGGCGTCGAAGAACGGGGCGGCCTCCGGCGGGGACCAGGCAAGACCGAGAGCTCCCACCTGATCGTCGCTGAGAAAGTCGAGGTTGGCCCAGTACTGCACCAGCGTGCGCAGGTGGAAGTCGTTCATGTCGCGCTCCCACACGAAGGGCTCGGGAGGTGCCGCCAGATCGTGCCATTCGCCCAGGAGGGACTCGAAGTCCTCGAGGACTTCCAGCGGGAGATGGAACGGCAGTTCGGAAAGGCGGGAGCGGAGCGCCCGCAGGCTCGCTAGGTGGTGATTCGTCCAAGCCCGAGCGGCCGTCGACGACACGGGGCCTATACGCAACAACACGGACTCATTCTGGCGGACTACACGCAAAGGACCGTGCATCGAGGTTGATCCTCGCTGCTCGGCGGCCCCGGCCTTCCTTGCCCTCGCCGGGGCAGCCCTGATCAATCCGACGGAGTGAACCCGCAAGCGGGCTCCGGTCATTGTGCGGCGTGAGGAAGTGCCCCCCGTTCCGCTACGACGGGCAGGCTGAAGGCGACACTTCGGCCGGGCACTTGCGGCGAGATGACCTGCGCCACTGATCGTGCATGCCAGAGCCTTCCACTCGAGGTGCGAGAACCTGCTCCGTTGAGCGCTGCGGCCATCGTGTGCAGAGAAGCACCCTCACTGTGCATTTGCATGATCCGGACTTCGGCGGGGCTGGACGGCTTCCGACGACCAGATTCCTTGATCGATTCATCACCTAGGAGGGACACCACTGCCCGTCGGCCGGCCCCGATCCACCGCTCCAGTTCACCAACCGGAAGGGGCTGCGTCCACAAGAAACCTTGGGCTGCTTCCACGCCCAGGTTGCGGAGGTGCGAGACGTGCGCATCAGTGGTCACGCCCTCGGCGATGATCGTTTTGCCGGTGTTGTGCGCGAGTCCCACCACCGAGCCAACGATGGCATCGTCGTCGGGATTCTCTCCGATACCAGCGACGAACGAGCGGTCGATTTTGATGATGTCGATGGGGAACCGGCGAAGGTAGCTGAACGAGGAGTAGCCGGTTCCGAAGTCGTCCAACGCCAGCCGGACGCCCGCCTTTCGCAGCCTCGAAAGGGCCTCGGGTGCATGTGGGTGGTCCAGCAAGGCGCTCTCGGTGACCTCGAGGATGATGCGCTCCGCCGGTGCCTTCACCGCCTCGAGCACAGCCATGCAGTGGTCGGCGAATGAGGGCGCCGCCATCTGCAACGGGGACAGATTTACCGCCACATCCAGCGGTTCGCCAGCGCCTGCCCACCGAGCGGCCTGAGATGCCGCTGTGCGCAGAACCCAGTCTCCCAGCTGCACGATCAGGCCCGATTCTTCGGCGAGCGGGATGAAATCCAGAGGCATCACCAGGCCACGCGTCGGGTGCTGCCAGCGGACCAATGCCTCGACGCCCAGAACCTGGCCGGTGGCGAGCTCGACAACCGGGTGGTAGTGGAGGATCAGCTCACCCGAGTCGATGGCAGCAGCAAGTTCTGACACATCTCCCGGCGGTTGTGGCACGCCGATTCGGAGCGATTCACTTCGCTTCGATCTCAGGGCTCGTTCGGCAGCCACAAGGAGCTGGTCGGCGGTGACGGCGTACGACGTGGTGAGACCCCACCGGATGTCGAGGGCGACGGAGGCACCTTCTACCGACACTTGACCCCTGACAGCCGTACAGATGGCGGCGGCTCGTGCGCGAGCGTCCTCGACGGACGTGACATGGTCGAGCAGCACCGCGAATTTGTCGCCGCCGATCCGAGCAACGCTGTCCTTCGCCCCACATGCCTCGCGAACCTGGCCTGCGACCGCCTTGAGGAGGAGATCTCCCACTGGCGTCCCCAAGGTCGCGTTCAGATCTCCCATCCCTAGGACATCGAGGACGAGCAGTGCCACGGTCTGGCCGTCCGTGCGCTCGAGCAGTGCGCGTTCCGCCCGCTCGAGGAGCATGGAGCGATTGCCCAGACCGGTGAGCGGATCCCACGCTTCCAGGGCGCGAAGACGGACGGCGGCGGACACCAAACCGGCCTGCGCGTGTAGAAGGTCCAGTTCCAGCGCAGAGAACTGGCGCGCGACGTGGTCGAAGATCGACAACGCGCCTATGACGTGCCCGTCGTGGAGCAGTGGCTCACCGGCGTAAGCACCGATGGCGCCCGCAGCGACGAGCGGGTTGGCGCGGTATACCGGGTGCGCGGCTGCGTCGGCAACGACCAAGGCCTTGTGGGTTCGAACGACCTCGGCACAGAAGCTCAGTTCGTCGGGAACGTCGGTAGAACTTGCGCCCACTCCGACTTCGGCCGGGTAGGTCTGGCGTCCTGGCGTGACGATGTTGACCACAGCGAGCGGGACGGCGCACGCCACGGCAACTGCGTCCACGATTGCGTTCAGGTGTGGGTCACCAAGGTGGCCGTGCAGTCCCAACTTGTCGATCACCGCAAGGCGGTCCGGGTCGCTCAACTCCACGGGTTTGTCTCTCTCGCGAGACGAGGCGCCTGTCGCTTTTTGTCTCCCGCGATTGTTCACACGAGTCGCAGCAACACTGGTTGCACGCCCATCACTCTCGGTCGTGACAGCTGGCACTTTAGAGTTCCATCTACAAATGACTCCGATTGCATTGCGGGCATCGTCCGTTTGCATTGTTGATCAAGGGCCTGACCACGGACCTTCAACTCCGGACGATGCGGTTGCGACCGCCCTCTTTGGCCACGTAGAGCGCCTCGTCGGCGGCTTTCACGACATCGGTCGCTCCCGCTCGCGTCGTGTCCCGCACAGCGAGCCCCACGCTGACCGTCACGACACCCCCCGGCGTGTTGTGTTGATGGGGGATCTCCAACGCTTCGACTTCTGCCCGGAACCTCTCGACGGCGACCGTCGCGCCATCGATCGTCTGCTCGGGAAGAAGCCACAGCAGCTCCTCCCCCCCGAACCGGTAGACCTCATCATCGGCCCGGGCGCTGCGGCGGAGTACCTCGCCGACCTTTTGCAGGACACCGTCTCCGGCGGGGTGGCCGTACTTGTCGTTGTAGGCCTTGAACCGGTCGAGGTCGATGAGGGCGACGGCGAAGCCGGTTCCGTAGCGGGTTGACCTGGCATCGATGGCGTCCATGGCCTCGGAAAGGGCAAGCCGGTTCCGGAGGCCCGTCAGATCGTCGACACGCGCCCTCGTCTCGAGCTTGCGTTGGAGGGCGAGCACGCGCTCGGCGGCGATGAATCGCGCTTCCACATCGATCCGGCTGAGCGGCTTGGTGACGTAGTCATCGGCGCCCGCCCGCATCGCTTCGATGACCCGCGT
>JBKJLN010000407.1:0-13876 GCA_046596935.1 Acidimicrobiales bacterium | reverse complement strand
GTTGGTGACGAACATGACCAGGCCCTGTTGCACGAGTTCGGTCAGCGAGTCGATGTCGGAGGTCATGCGGGCGACGAGCTTCCCGGTCTGCTCGGAGTCGTAGAACGACATCGGCTGGCCGAGCAGGTGGCGGAACACCCGACGGCGCATGTCCCGGAGGAACTGCTCGCCCACCTTGGTGACGAGGAGGATCTGTGAACGGCTGAGCACCAGCGCGCTCAGGGCGACGAGGCCGTAGCCGAGAACGGCCATGTCGAGGGCGTGGCGGTTCTTGCCCCGCAGGCCCTTGTCGATGCCGTATCGGACGAAGAGCGGCCCGGCCAACGAGGCGACGGTGAACAACACCATGACGAGCGCAGCTGCCATGACCTGCCGGCGGTAGGGCCGCAACATCTTGAAGGCGCGACGCACGACCCGCCGCGCTTGATCGGCGGAGAGCTTGTCCTCGTCATCCATGGCCATGGCCGCGCCCCAGCCGCCACCGCCGCCTCCTCCACCGCCGCGCATCAGGCGCTCACCCCGGTCGAGTTCGACGTAGCGATCGGATTGGCGGCCGCGGCGTTGGCCACAGCCTCGAGGCCGCCCTCACCGTCGGCTTCTACCTGGCGGGCCAACACCTGGCGGTAGGCCTCGCTGGTCTCGAGCAACTGGTCGTGGGTGCCCTCCACGATGATGTGGCCATCGTCGAGCAGGACGACCCGGTCGGCGAGAGCGATGGTGGCCGGACGGTGGGCGATGACGATCGTCGTGGGGCTCCGCATGACCTCGGTCAGCGCTTCGCGGATCTCGTGCTCCTTCGTCGGATCGACCGATGAGGTGGCGTCGTCGAGGATGAGCACGCGAGGGTCGGCGAGGATCGCCCGGGCGAGGGCGATGCGCTGACGCTGGCCGCCCGAGAGGGAGAAGCCCCGCTCGCCGATCAGCGTCTCGTAGCCCTCGGGCAGCGCCGAGATGAATTCGTGTGCACCCGCGAGCTTGGCGGCCCGGTCGACCTGCTCCTGGGTCGCCAGCGGGTCGGCGAAGGCGATGTTGCTGCGAATGGAATCGCTGAACAGGAACGTGTCCTCGAACACGATGCCGACGTTGCGGCGAAGGTTCTCGACCTTGACGTCGCGGATGTCGGTGCCGTCGATGAGCACGCGGCCCGAGTTCACGTCGTAGAACCGCGGAATCAAACGGGCCACGGTCGTCTTCCCCGAGCCGGTGGCGCCGACGATGGCGACGGATTCCCCGGGCTTGACCACGAGATTGAAGGCCCGCAGGACCGGCGTCGTGCCGGAGATGTAGGCAAACGACACGTTCTCGAAGCGCAACTCCCCACCGCCGGGGGGAAGGTCGACGGCCTTGGGCTTGTCGACGATGGCCGGTGCCGTTCGCAGGATCTCGTCGATGCGCTCGGACGCGGCGACCGCCCGCTGGGCTTGGGCGATGAGCATCCCGGTCATGCGCAGCGGCGGGATCAGCATGAACACGTAGACGTTGAAGGCGATCAGTTCCCCGAGCGACAGTTGGCCGTCGAGCACCTGGCGACCGCCGTACCAGAGGACGGCGACGAGGCCGACGGCGGGAAGGAAGTCGAGCACCGGGTTGAACACGGCCCGAATGCGGGCGAGACCGATCGAGCGCTCGTAGACCCGCGTGCTCTGCTCGACGAGACGCTCGTACTGGATGGATTCGGCACCGAAGCCCTTGACGACCCGGATGCCGGTGATCGTCTCCTCCACGACGGTGGCCAGGTCGGCGAGCTCGGCCTGGAGAGCCATCGACGCCGGATGGACCTTGCTCGAGAACCGCTTGGCGAAGATGTTTATGAGCGGCAATGCGACGAGCGCGGCCAGGGCCAGCTTGGCGTTGATGAGGACGAGGATCGTCGTGACGGCCAGCAGAGTGACGACGTTCGAGATGGTGATCGGGATCATGACCAGGAACTGGTTCACGGCCTGGATGTCGGTGGCCGAGCGGGCCATGAGCTGGCCGGTCTGCGCGTGATCGTGGAAGGCGAAGTGGAGACGCTGCAGGTGCGCGAACAGCCGCTGGCGCAGCTCGGTCTCGCCCTTCCAGGCGGTGCCGAACGCCTGGTAGCGGCGGAAGCCCATGGCCACGGCCGACACGATGCCGACGGCGACGATGATGAGCGACCACTTCAGGAGGGCACCGTCCTGCGCACGGATGACGCCTTGGTCGATGCCCTTCTGCACGAGCTTGGGCACGGAGACCTTCGCCGCCGTCCAGAACAGGCCGGCGAGCACGCCGAGGAGAACGCTCTTGCGGTGGGGGCGGATGGTGCTGAGCAGGAGGCGCCAGCCCGGGCGACGATCGACCGGCGGAGCGGAGATCGCGGCCGCCCCCGCGGTGCGCGGAGGGGCGGCCGGAGGCGCGACGGTGGCGGCCGCAGGGGCGGGGGGCATGGCATCAGCATACCGGACCCCACCGTCAAGGTTCGAGTCCCGAAGTAATAGTTCCGTGCGACGATCCGACCGAGGATCCCTACAGACGGCTGGGTGGGATGCCGACTTTGCGGAGAAGGAGGATGTCCGAACATGCGGTTGCAACAACTGGCCCTCCGGGTTTCCGGCGATGGGCAGAAGCTGCGGTTCCACGACCGCCTGACCGTCATCGGCGGCATCGGCGTCGACGACCGCCAGGGCGTGGTCGAGGTCATCCTCGGCACGCTCGCGGGCGAGGGCACGGTATCGAGCGAACTCGCGTACATCGGGCGCGCCGGGCAACGGGTCACCGTCGACCAGACGGCCGAGGGCACCTTCCACACGTTCCACGACGACGGCACCGCCGCCATCCCGCCCAGCGTGCAGCTCGGGTTGTCGGTCCACGAACTCTTCTCGATGATGTATGTCGACGGCCGCCAGCTCGGCATCCTCCAACAGGGCCCGACCGAGCCTCGCGAGCTCGTCGACGCCCGGGCGGCGCTCGCCGCCCTTCGGGATCAACTCGAAGCGGCCAGGGTCGCCCGTGACGCCGCCGAGAGCTTCCGGCACGAGTTGTTGGCCATCGACGAAGAGATCCGCCAGATCGATGCCGGTCGCCCGCGGCGCCGATACGCCCAGATGCTGGTCGAGCTCGAACGCCTCCGCTCGGAACGCGCCGCCCTCCTCAGCCCGCCCCAGGAGGCCGACGCCGACCGCGCCATCGCCGCCCACCTGGCGCTGCTGCGCCCCGTTGCGTCGCGCTGGCGCGACGCGGCCCGTCAGCTGTCGGATGCACTCCAGGAGTTCGGCCCCGATCGAGTGCGCCTCGACGCCCACTCGCTCGCCGGTGCCCTCACCATTCCCGACCAGGTACCCCTCGACCTCGACGGCCGGGTGGATGCACTCGCCAGCGCTGAGGCTCAACGAGCCACCCTCTCGGCCCGCCTGGCCGGGTTGATGGCCGGCCACTTGGAGAGTCCGTCGCACCCCGACGTCGCTCGCCTCGCCCGGGCCGACCAGCAGCGCCTCTGGCGCGTCCTGCAGCGCGCCGTCGAGACGGGCAGGACGCTCGAGGCCGAGTCGCTCGCCCTCGGCGGTCTCTCCCCTGACGGGGACGCTCCTGCCATCGTCCAGGAGATCGAGTCGGCTCACGCGGCTGTCGAGCACGCCGAAGAAACGATCGAGAACCGTCGCATGGGTGTCGTCGCTGCAGGAGGCGCGGCAGCCCTCGGCGCCATGGCCCTTCCTCTGGCTCCATTTCTGGCGCCGCTCGCCCTCGCCGGTAGTGCGGCCGCTGCGTATTGGTCGGTCTTTGCTCCCCGTCAGCAGCTGGCCGAGGCCCAGGACTGGGAGAGCGACGCCCTCATCCGTGCCGGCGTGCCGACCTATGTGTCGTTCCACCTTCGCAGGATGGAGGCCCTCAAGGACCCGACGCTGCGCATCCCCCTCGAGCGAGCCGCGCACGAACACCGACGGGCCATGGCCGATTGGCGGGCGCTGGCCGGCGACATGTCGCCGCTCGAAGCCGTTGATCTCGAGAAGGAAGTCCGGGAGTACGCCGCCGCCGTCGACGCTCTCGCCGGGCTCGGCGACGACATCACCGAGACCCGTAGGAGGCTCACCGAAGAGTTCGAGCCCGCGGTGGAGCGGGCTCGCGAGTCGCTGATGGATGTCTGCCGTCCCTTCGGGATCGAACACCCGACGCTGGCCGCAGATCTCGTGAGGCAGTTGGCCGAGGTCGCGCGGGTCGCCCGACTGCAGATCGCGCTCGAGCAGGTCGAGGTCGAGCAGCGGGAGGCGGGCGCGCTGGTCGAGGATCTGCTCGTGCGGATGGGCTTCACCGAGGGCGATCTCACCCAGCGCCTCCAAGCGTTCGAGGACCGCGCCGTGCTGGCCGAGCAACGGGTTCGCGACCGCACGATGGGCCGGTCGGCGGCCGACATCGCCCGAGAGATCGAGCGCCTCGAGGCCTTGGCCCAAGCCGACTACCGGGCGGACTTCGGTCCGACCTTCACCGCCGCCGACGCTCGCGAGCCCGACCCCGACCAGCTACGGATGCGCCGCGACCTGACGGCGACGGCCTACCACACGGCCAACCGGCTCGTCCCCGACGTGGCCCGCATCGCCGATCGCAAGGCTGCCCTCGAGCGGCGGGTGGCCATCCTCGAGGAGGAGCACGGTGACACCGGCCTGCCGACCCCGTCGAAGTTCGCCGAACTCGAGCGTTATCTCCAGCAGCGTCTCACCGCCCTCCGCACCTGCGGGGTCGACGGCGAGAGCCTCCCGCTCGTGATGGACGAGGCCTTCCTCCACCTTCGGGCCGATGCCAAGTGGACGATGCTCGACCTGCTCGACCGTTTGTCGGGTCACGCCCAGGTCATCTACCTCACCAACGATCCCGAGGTCGGCACCTGGGGTCGCCGGCGGGCCACGACGGGTTCGATCGCCTACCTCGACCCGCTGCGGACGGCGGCCGCTCGCTGAAACATCAGTCGAGTCGGCGAAGCTCGGCTTTGTAACGCTTGCCGTTGGCGACGTAGAGCGCCACCGCCGGCGCGAACGATCCCTCGGCAACGGCATTGTCCTTGATCGTCGCCGGGATGCCGAGGGCCATGGCGTGGGGCGGCACCACGGTGTTGTTGGTCACGACGGCATTGGCTCCGACGAGCGCGTGTGGGCCGACGGTGACCCGATGCAGGACGATCGAACCGGAGCCGACAAGGGAGTTCGGCTCGATCGTGCAGCCCTCGAGGTGGGCGTTGTGGCCGACGACGCAGTCGCTGCCGATGATCGTGTCGAGTTCGGAGGTGGCATGCACGACGGTGCCGTCCTGCACCGACGTGCGGGCGCCCACGACGATGCGCCCGTAGTCGCCCCGGAGCACGGCGCCCGCCCAGACCGTCGCTTCGGCGCCGACCTCGACGGCGCCGATGATGGTCGCATCGGGATGGATGTACGCGGTGGGATCGATCGTCGGGACTCGATCGCCCAGGGCATAGATGGCCATGCGGAACTCCTTGGGAAAGACGTGATTCTGCGAGGAAGGCCGGATCCTAAGGTTCCGGTCCGTGACTCCTCCGCCTCCGCCTCCGCCTCCGTCAGCCGCACGACGTCCGCATGTCCTTTCGGTCCACGGCGACGACCGCACCGATGACTGGTACTGGCTCCGCGATCGCGACGACGCCGCGGTGCTCGAGTACCTGGCGGCGGAGAACGCCTACACGGAGGCGATGACCGAGCACCTCGTGCCGCTCCAGGAGACCCTCTTCCAGGAGATCAAGGCCCGCGTCCAGGAGACCGACGAGACCCCGCCGGTCTTCTGGGGCGGCCACTGGTACTACGTCCGCATGGTGGAGGGGCTCGAGTACGCCATCCGCTGTCGACGCACAGGCACCATCGATGCCCCCGAGCAGGTGCTTCTCGACGAGAACGAGCTGGCCGCGGGCAACGACTACTTCGACCTCCGGGCTTTCCGTCCGAGCCCCGACCACCGGCTGGCCGCCTACGGCGTCAATTACGACGGCAGCGACAACACCGACATCCGCTTTCGTGACCTCGAAGCCAAGCGCGACCTCGACGACGTCATCCCCGACGTCACCGCCAACGTGGTGTGGGCCAGTGACAACCGCACTGTCTTCTACGCCGCACGAGATGCGGCCCTACGCCCCCACCAGATCTGGCGGCATCGCCTCGGCGATCCGATCGGGCAAGCGAAGCTGATCTATCAAGAGGACGACGAACGCTTCCGCGTCGGCATCTCCCGCTCGAAGAGTGGTGCCTACCTCTTTCTGGCCACCGCCAGTTCGCTGACCAGCGAGGTGCGGTACCTCGACGCTGCCGAACCCGAAGGGGAGTTCCTTCTCGTCGAGCCGCGTCAGACCGGTGTCGAGTACGACGTCGACCACCACGGCGACCGCTTTCTCATCACCACCAATGCTGACGACGCCGTGAACTTCAAGCTCGTGGAGACGCCGGTCGCCACCCCGGGCCGCGCCTATTGGGCCGACCTGGTGGCTCACCGCGAGGATGCTCGCCTCTTCGGTGTCGAGGTCCTGCGCGATTGGATCGTGCTGGCCGAGCAGGCCAATGCCGTGCCCCGCCTTCGGGTGATGCGCGCAACGACCAACGAGATCCGCGAACTCGAGGTTCCGGAGGAGGTCTCGTCGACCGAGCTCGGTGCCAACCCGGAGTTCGATCGCTCCGTCCTGCGCTTCGAGTATGAGTCGATGATCACGCCGCGCACGACCTACGACGAGGATCTCGAGGCCGGGACCCGGGTGCTCGTCAAGCAGGTGCCGGTCCTCGGGGGCTACGACCCGACCGACTACGTGACCGAGCGTCGATGGGCCACCGCGAGCGACGGAGTGAAGGTGCCGATGTCGCTGGTGTACCGCAAGGGCACACCCCTCGATGGCACGTCACCCGGGATGCTCTACGGCTACGGGTCATACGAGGCGTCGATGGATCCGGGGTTCTCTCACATCCTGTTGAGCCTCCTCGACCGCGGATTCGTCTACGCCATCGCCCACATCCGTGGTGGCGGCGAGATGGGCCGGCGGTGGTACGACGACGGCAAGTTCCTGGCCAAGCGCAACACGTTCGGCGACTTCATCGCCTGCGCGGAGGAGTTCATCTCGTCGGGCTGCACGTCGGCTGAACGGCTCGTCGCCATGGGCGGCAGCGCCGGAGGGCTGCTCATGGGAGCGGTGATCAACGAGCGACCGGATCTGTTCACGGGGGTGCTCGCACTCGTGCCGTTCGTCGACGTGGTGACCACGATGCTCGACGAGACCATTCCGCTCACTGTCGGCGAGTTCGAGGAGTGGGGAAATCCGAAGGACGCCGAGTACTACACCTACATGAAGTCGTATTCGCCCTACGACAACGTGGAAGCGAAGGCCTATCCGTCGATGTTGGTCACCACCGGCCTCAACGACACCCGGGTGGCGTTCTGGGAACCGGCGAAGTGGGTGGCCAAGCTCCGCACGACGAAGACCGATGCCAACCCCCTCCTCCTCAAGACGGAGATGGGCGCCGGCCACGGTGGTCCGTCCGGGCGCTACAGCGCTTGGAGGGAACGGGCCTTCTGGTACGCCTTCGCCCTCGACTGTGTGGGTCTCGGTTCGACCGCCGGGGCCACTCCCTGAGCCTGGACGGCGCGCGTCAGCAGTGACGAAGCGGAGCCGGCGCAGGGATCGTCGTCGGGGCGACGGTCGGCGCCGGAGCTGACGACCCGGGAGCGGCATCGGGCACCACGCTGGTGTCGACAGTCGCAGGCGCCGAAGTCGGAACATCCGGTGCTGTCTCCCGAACCCCCATCCAATCGGCGCCGATCGTCACCATCACGTCGACTCCATCGCCCGGATTCTCCACCTGCTCGAGTTGGGCGGGCGCCGCCAGCCGAGAAGCGACCAGCTCGGCCTTGGCCCGTCCGTTGGGCCCGAACGTCACGACGGTCTTCGGTCGGCTGGCGCCCATCAGCACGCTCGGATCCACCACGAAGCCAGCAGCCGCAAGGCGGAACGCCGCCGCGTTGGCCGTCCCCGGCCGCCGACCGTCGTCGACCACCCGCACTCGGACGGCGCCGGGAAGGAGCTCGGTCGATGCTCCCTCCTTCCCTCGGAAAACGTCGAGCGCCGGTTGGGCCGCGGCGACATCCAGGAAGAGGACGTCCGCCCCGGTCGGGCTCTTCCCGGGCGCCGTCGGCAGGGAATACGTCTGCAACGACTCCGGGGCCAGCGTCCTGAACTGACGACTGAGGGCGGTGAGGTCGCCCAGCCCGAATCGGTCGTCGAGGGTCACGTTGTGAACGGCGACGCCGAGCAGGGTGTTCAACCGGGCCGGGTTGCGAAGGCCACGACGAGCCGACTGGGCCAGGGTCGTGCGGAACAGCTCTTGTTGCCGGGTGATCCGGTTGAGGTCTCCCGCAGGGTCTTTCTTCCAGGCGCCGTCGATGAGCTGTTGGTAGTGACGGCTCCGGACGTAGGCCAGCGCCTGCGCGCCCTGCAGCTCGATGCAGCCCGGCTGGTCGATGCGCAACCCGGTCGGGTTCAACTGCTTCTCCTCGTCCCAATCGCGCACGGGTGCGGGAAAGAAGACGGTCACGCCCCCAACTGCGTTCACAAGCGCCTCGAAGCCACGGAAATCGACCTCGATGAAGTGATTGATGGGGATCCCGAAGTTCTGGGTGATGGTCTGGACCAGCTGATCCGGGCCATTGGCCAGGGCGCTGTTGATCCGGTCCTCGGTATCCGTTCCGGCGATCTTCACGGAGAGGTCGCGAGGGAACGAAGCCAATGCGACCCGCTTCGAGTGCGGGAACGTACGGAGAATGAGGATGGTGTCGGCATGCGGCTGACCGACGTCGGCGACCGTGCCGAACGCCGCCTCGTCGCCGACGTTGTCCACGAACTCACGGGAGTCGGTCCCGACGACGAGAAAGTTCTGTGGCGCGCTCCGCTCGGCCGTCGCCAGGGTGTCCCGATGGAACGTGCTGCGCTCGATCGACCGATACCGGAAAGCGAACCACCCGCCGACGGCCCCGGCGATGACGACGATCGTGACCAGACCCACAAGTGCGACCCGAACCCATCGGCGCCGCCGGGAAGGAGGTTTCCTCGGAGCCTCCGCGGCATCGACCGTCACTGCGACGGAACGTAGTGCGGCCCGAGGTTCTCGTTGCATCGGGTCGTGGGTAGCGTTCGACGATGCCCTCCAAGCCCAAGAAGTCCGACTTCGGCGCCCGCATCGCCACCGCCTATGCCGCCGAGGGCAAGGCGCTCGAGCTCGGTCGCGGCATGCTCGACGGGGAGACACACACCGATGCCGTCGTCCAGATCCCCGCTGCCATGGTCAACCGACACGGTCTGATCGCCGGCGCCACCGGTACCGGGAAGACGAAGACCCTGCAGCTGATGGCCGAGCAACTCTCGGCCATGGGCGTGCCGGTGTTCGCCGCCGACATCAAAGGCGACCTCTCGGGGATTTCGCGACCAGGTGAGACCAGCGACCGGGTGACGTCCCGGTCCAAGGACCTCGCCATCGAATGGTCGCCCGCCGGGTTCCCCACGACGTTCCTCTCGCTGGGCGGCATCGGCGCCGGGGTCCCGGTGCGCTCGACCGTCTCAGCCTTCGGGCCGCAACTCATGGCCAAGGTGCTGGGCGCCAACGAGACCCAGGAGTCTTCGCTGTCGCTGGTGTTCCGCTACGCCGACGACAACGGCCTGGCGCTGCTCGACCTCGACGACCTTCGGGAGGTGCTGAAGTTCCTCGACTCCGACGAAGGAAAGACCGAGCTGCGGGAGATCGGGGGGCTCTCGCCGGCCACCGTCGGCGTGCTCCTCCGATCGATCCTCCAGCTCGAGGATCAGGGCGGCGGCGACTTCTTCGGGGAGCCCGAGCTCGACGTCGCCGACCTCATGCGCACCGACAGCGAGGGTCGGGGCATCGTCAACTGCCTCGAGCTCACGGGCGTGCAGGATCGGCCGAAGCTCTTCTCCACCTTCCTCATGTGGATGCTGGCCGAGCTCTTCCACGAGCTCCCCGAGGTCGGCGACCTCGACAAGCCGAAGCTCGTGTTCTTCTTCGACGAGGCCCACCTGCTGTTCGCCGACGCCTCGAAGGAGTTCCTCGACTCGGTGGCCCAGACCGTGCGCCTGATCCGTTCGAAGGGCGTGGGCGTGTTCTTCATCACGCAGCTGCCGGACGACGTTCCCGACAACGTCCTTGCACAGCTCGGCAATCGCGTGCAGCACGCGCTCCGGGCGTTCACACCCCGTGACGCCAAGGCTCTCAAAGCCGCCGTCACCACGTATCCGAACACCGACGACTACGACCTGGAAGAAGACCTCACGCAGCTCGGCACCGGCGAAGCGATGGTCACGATCCTGTCCGAGCGAGGGGCGCCGACCCCCGTGGTATGGACGAAGCTCCTCCCGCCGCGGTCGTTGATGGCGGCCATCGGCGAGCCCGAGGTCGACAAGGCGGCGAAGACGAGCGACCTCTGGGCCAAGTACGCCGAGGAGGTCGATCGCGAGTCGGCTCGGGAGAAGCTCGCCGGCCGGCTGGCCGAATCGGCCGCCGCCGACGCCGCCACCGAGCAGGAGGCCGAGGTGCAGCGCAAGGCCCCGCCGAAGCAGCCAAAGGCGTCCTCCCGGCGCGACACCGGGAGCGCCGTCACCGGGTTCCTCAAGTCACGAGAAGGGCGCCAGATGGCCAACACCGTCGTACGGGGCGTGTTCTCCCTTCTCAAGAAGCGCCGTTGAACCGGGCGTCCGGCGGCGCGGTTGTCAGGATCGTCGAGTGAAGTTCGTCATCGTCGCCGTCCTGGTGCTGGCGATGATCGTGGGTCGTCGCCTTCAGGTTCAGCGCCAGGTGTCGCAGCCGCATGCATCAGTGCGCTGGCGCCGGGTTCCGCCCGCACTCCTCGGGGGCTCCGAGCGAACCTGGGTGGTCTTCACCACGCCGCACTGCGCCGTCGGCGGGACGTTGAAAGAGCACATCGCCACTGAGGACCCCGGTGCGCGGGTGGTCACCGTCGATGCCACTCGCGAACCCCACCTGGCCGACGCCTTTGCCGTTCGCACCACGCCCACGGTGTTGCTCGCCGACGCCTCCGGCGAGGTGCTGGCCCGCCTCGTGGGCGCGCCGGCCGTGCGTGCTTATCTGGCCCGCATCGCCTGATCAAGCGTCGGCTGGACAGCGTCTTTTTGCGAGATGATGGCTGGGTCGCCGGTGTCGATGGGGAGCGGCCAGTCGATGCCCAACGCCGGATCGAGGGGGTTGACTGCGGTTCCCGCCATCCCCGGCTTCCACTCGTTGTCGAAGCTGTAGAGGTACTGCGTCGCCGTCACCGATTGGAAGCCGTTGCAGACGCCCTTGGGGACGAGCACCTGGCGACCAGCGGACAGCGTCATCGTGACGACGGCGCCGAAGGTCGGCGACTCGGCTCGGGCGTCGACATAGGCCCCGAACGCCTCGCCCGACGCCACCGCCACCAGTTTGAACATGTCCTCTCCGTGGAGGCCCCGCAACGCCCCGGCCCGGGTCTCGGTGATGTTCACCTGCAACCACGGACCGAGCGACGGCAACCCCGCAGCCGCCCACGACGAGGCCCGGTAGAACTCCCGCACGACACCGCGCTCGTCGTCGACCTGCTTCATGGTGATGGCGACGAGGCCGTCGATGGCCGTGGTCTCCACGTGCATCTCGACGACACCCATCAGGACTCGAACCGGCCGAAACCGCCCCGGTAGAACAGCAGCGGCGCACCCTCGTGCTCGACGGCCATGTCGACGATTCTTCCGACGACGATCAGATGGTCACCGCCCTCGTGCACAGTCTCGATCGTCGCCTCGACCCACCCGAGTACCCCGTCGAGCACCGGAGCGCCGGTGGCCCCGCCAGGCTTCCAACCGACGCCCGTGTACTTGTCGGCGCCACTCGAGGCGAACGCCCGGCACAGTGCCTCTTGGTCGGCGCCGAGGAAATTCACGCAGACGCTCCCGGCCGATTCGAGACGCGGCCATGTCGACGACGTCTTCTGCGGGGAGAACAGCACGAGCGGAGGATCGAGCGACAACGATTGGAATGACTGGGCCGTGAATCCGACCGGGTCGTCGCCGTGCATGGCCGTGATGATGGTGACGCCGGTGCAGAAATGCCCCATCACCTGGCGGAGGTGAGCCGCCTCGAACGTCGGCGCCGCCCGCTCTTCCAAGTCCTCGTCGGTCACGGCCGCAACCTACTTCGCGTCCGGATCGGGCTAGGAGAGCTCGACCTGCAAGCCCTCACGGGCAGCGACGACGTCGATGCCGCCCATCGCCCCGAGACAGCGCATGGACTCCACCATCGAGTCGAGAAAATCGTCGTCGTGCGAAGGATCGTGGTGGAACAGCGCCAGCCGCTTGGCCCGGGATTGCTTGGCCACCAGCAGGGCGTAGTCGATCGTGCAGTGGCCCCAGTGAGACTTCTCCGCGAACTCCTCCCGGGTGTACTGCGCGTCGTGGATCAAGAGGTCGACGTCGTCGCAGAGTTCCAGGACGGAATCGGCTACTCGGTCGAGCGACAGCGGTGCCTGGTGGTCGCTGATGTATGCCACGGACGCGCCGTCCCAGTCGATGCGATACCCCACTGTCGGACCGCAATGCGGCACCGGGCGCACCCGCACCTTGGCGTTGCCGATGGCGACGTCCTCGTCCCCCACGTCATGGAAGCGGATGGCGCCGCGCAACTCGCTGAAGTGCACGGGGAAGTACGGCGGGCGCATGAAGTCACCGAAGACCGTCCCGAGGTCGCCTTCGTCCTGCCGGGGTCCGTAGATGTCGAACTCGGCGCCCACCCGATCGGCCGGAGGAAAGAACGGGAGACCCTGGACGTGGTCCCAATGAATGTGGGTGATGAGGGCCGTTCCCCGGAAGGTACCGTCGGTCGGCTGGGTCTCGCCGAAGAAGCGAAGACCGGTGCCGAGATCCAGCACGATCGGCGGCTCGCCCTCGACCTCGAGAGACACGCACGCGGTGTTTCCGCCATAGCGTCGATTGCGTTCGCTCGGGCAGGGGGTCGAGCCCCGGACGCCCCAAAACGTGACCTTCAAGTCGTGTCCCCCCTACGTGGACAGGAGGTTACCCATGGCCTTCGCCCATTCCCCATCGTGTGACCGAAGGCACAGCAACTCCAGCAAGCGCGTCGGCTACTCGAGGATTCAGCGAGACGTCGAGGCGACCAAACCACGCTGTTGCAGCATGACTTTGAGGTCGTGGGGATTCGATGCCGCAGTCATTGCGCCGCGCATGTCGATGGCGCCTTTTTCGTAGAGTTTCACCAGACCCTGGTCGAAGGTCTGCATGCCGTAGTACTCGCCGTCGGCGATGATCTCGTGCATGTCCCCGCCCTTCTCGGAGTCGAGGATGCAGTTCTGGATGCGCCCGTTCACGACCATGACCTCGAGCGCTGCGACCCGGCCCTCGCCGTCGGAGGTCTGTACCAGCCGCTGACAGATCGTCCCCCGAAGCGAACCGGCCAGGGCCACCCGAATCTGGTGCTGCTGGTGGGGCGGGAAGAAGTCGACGATGCGGTTCACCGTCTCGGTGGCGTCGATCGTGTGGAGCGTCGAGAAGACGAGGTGGCCGGTCTCGGCTGCGCTCAACGCCGCCGCCACCGTCTCCTGGTCGCGCATTTCGCCCACCAGGATCACGTCGGGGTCCTGGCGCATGGCGGCCCGCATGGCACTGGCGAAATTGTCGGTGTCGAAGCCGATCTCGCGCTGGTTGATCGACGCCTGCTTGGCGCGATGGAGGACCTCGATCGGGTCCTCGATGGTGACGATGTTGCACTCGCGCGTCTCGTTGATGTGGTCGATCATCGCCGCCAGCGTCGTCGTCTTTCCGGAGCCGGTCGGCCCGGTGACGAGCACCAGCCCGCGGTGCTCCTGGCTCAGCCGAGCCACGACT
>JBKJLN010000406.1:0-4295 GCA_046596935.1 Acidimicrobiales bacterium | reverse complement strand
ACTCGATCTCATCGGTGGCCACCGAAGCCCGTCCGTCGCGAATGGCAGTGAACAGGTCGCCGTCCGGCAGCACGGCGATCCGCTGCTGCCATGGGCGATAGGAGGGATTGAAGTGCTTGTCGATGTCGAAGCCCTCCGGAAGGAGGGGGCGAATGATCTCGAGCAGGAACTCGCGCAGCACTTCGGGCGACTCGAACGACATCTTGGTGATGGCGTCGCTGTCGTGGACGATCTTGCGGCGCACGATTTCATGCGTCCACTCATCGGGGATGTCGAGTTCTCGCAGCGTGTCGGCCAACTCATTGGAGTTCGGGCGGACGAAGAAGAAGGTCGGTGACCGCTGGAGCATCGTCACGTGGGCGCACTCGGGAGCGATCGCCGGGATCAGGGTTGCCGCCGTCGCCCCCGATCCGATGACGACGACGCGTTTGCCGGCGAGCGCCAGGTCCTCGGGCCACGTCTGGGGATGCACGATCCGGCCGGCGAAGCGATCCATCCCTTCCCAGGTCGGCGTGTATCCGTCGGCATGTCGGTAGTAGCCCTGGCACATCCAGAGGAAGTCGGTCGTGTAGCGAAGCTGTTCGCCGGTGTCGGTTCGGGTGATCTCGACCGACCACCGCCGCTCCTGGCTCGACCAGCTGGCGGCTGTGACCCGATGTTGGTAGCGGATCCGGGGCGCCAAATCGTTGTCGGCGATGACCTCGCCCATGTACTTCAAGATCTCCTCGCCGCTGGCCAGCGGCGCGCCCTTCCAGGGCTTGAAGCGATAGCCGAAGGTGAAGAGGTCGCTGTCGGAACGTACGCCGGGATACCGGTGCGTCCACCAGGTGCCGCCAAAGCCGTCGAGGGCGTCGACGACCAGAAAGCGCTTGGTCGGGCATTCCTGGGTCAGGTGGTACGCGGCGCCGATCCCGGAGATGCCAGCTCCCACGACGAGCACGTCGAGGTGCTCGGTGCATTCATCTGTTCCCGGGGTTACGGGCGACTGCTGCGACACGTGGCTCATCCTTCGCTCGTTCCCGTGACCGTCATCCGGGCGAGGTGACGCTACACAGTGGTTCCTCTTCAGGTTCTTGGTCGCCACCGCTACCGTGCACGCCATGGCTGAAGTCGGAGGAACCTGGGACGACCGCTTCGTCGGCGTCCGTGATGCATTGGGATTGCTCGTGGAATCGGGTCAGGACCTCGGGGCTAGCGCCTGCGTCGTCGTCGAAGGCGAGGTCGTTGCCGATGTCTGGTCGGGGCACGCCGATGCCGACCGAACTCGACCGTGGCAGAGCGACACGATCACCAACGTCTGGTCGACCACCAAGACGATGACCGCGTTGACGGCGCTCATGCTGGTCGACCGCGGTGAACTCGACGTCGACGCACCGGTCGCCACCTACTGGCCGGAATTCGCCGCCAACGGCAAGGAGGGTGTGCTCGTTCGTCACCTGATGTCGCACACCGCCGGCCTGCCAGGGTGGGATCCGCCGATCACGGTCGACCAGGTCTGCGACTGGGAGGTTGCGACGACGGCGCTGGCGGCACAGGCGACCTGGTGGGAGCCGGGATCTGCCTCGGGCTACCACGCGCTGAGCCAGGGACAACTCGTCGGAGAGGTCATCCGTCGGGTGTCGGGCTCGAGCGTCGGAGCGCTCTTCGCCAAGGAGATCGCCGGGCCCCTGGGTGCCGACTTCCACATCGGCACCGATCCGATCCACTTCGACCGCATCGCCAATGTGATCGCTCCTCCCGGGTTGACGCTCGGTTCGGGGGCGGCGCCGACGACCGATGTGGCGGCACGCACGCTCCGCTCGGTGCCCGACCTCACGGCGCAATCTGCCTGGACCGAACAGTGGCGGCGCTCCGAGCAGCCGGCGGCGAATGGTCACGGAAATGCTCGCTCGGTGGCGACGGTGCAGGCGGTGGTGTCGAACGGCGGGACGTCCGGCGGCGTGCAGCTCCTTTCCAAGAGCCCCGAAGACCTCATCTTCCGTGAGCAGGCCAACGGCACCGACCTCGTCCTCGGGACGCCGCTTCGTCACGGGATCGGATACGGCCTCCCCAGCGAAGCCATCCCCTTCCCGAGCCCGCGCACGTGCTTCTGGGGCGGATGGGGAGGCTCGCTCGTCATCAACGACTTCGAGAACAAGATGACCGTGGCCTACGTGATGAACCGGATGGGCGACGGCACGACCGGCGACCTACGTGGCGCCGCCATCATCGGTGCCGCCTATCGGAGCCTTTTCTCCTAACGCATCGTCGCGCCGAGGAGGGCAGACAGGCCTCGGATCCAAGCGCGTCGGATCTGCAACCGCGACCGGCCGAAGGCGGAGGTCAGTTGGTCCCACGCGTCGAACGACACGATCACCTCGACGAGCACCTCGACGTCGGCCGCATCGGCCTGCGACAGCGCCGCGAATTCCGGAGCGAAGTGGACGCGCACCTGTTCGCACAGCAGGCGACGGAAACGCTCCCGCTCGGCGGCCACGAGTGGCTCGAACGGTGCCGTCATCCGACTGATCCGCCCCAGCCCGGCCACCGTCTCGCAGATCCGCAGACGGGTTTCGACGAATCGAACGATCCGCTCCCACAGCATTCCTTGGCCGATGTCGACGATGACCAACAGAGGTTCGACCCGCTCGAAGTTGCGACGGATGACGGCCCCGCGAAGGTCATTGAGCCCGTCGAAGTACCGGAAGATCGACCGCTCGGAAATGCCCGAACGGGCGACCACCTGCTCAACCGTCGGATCCAGCATGCCGCTGTCGATGAGCTCGAGCATCGCCTCGACCACGTTCGAGCGGTTGCGGTCACGGCGGACGGTCCGCCCATCGGTCGGAGTCGTAGCGGTCACCGACGCAGCGTAGAACGTTGGACAGGTTCTGGCAGTACGACTGTCAGTTGAAGGTTCCGAACGTCAGGCGGCGCGTCGGTATCGACGTACCGCCAACGGCACGAAGATGACCACCAGCGCGAGGATCCACAACAGCGCGTGGATAACGGGGAGGGCGGTGTCGCCGCCGATGGTGAGCGCTCGCATCGCCTTGACCACGACCGAGACCGGCTGGACGTTGTTGTAGGCCTGGAGCCACCCCGGCATGTTGGCAGCGGGCGCGAACGCCGTGGACGCGAACACGAGGAGGGCCAGGATCGGGAACGACGCAGCCTGGGTCGACTCGGCGTTCGGAACGCTCAACCCGATGAGAGCAAAGATCCACGAGAAGGCGAGGGAGAACAGCAACAACAGGACGATCGACGCCGCGAACGGCACGGCGCTGGTGTGGATCCGGAATCCGACCATGAAGCCCATGACGACCATGAGGAGCACGACGCCGGTATTGCGTACGAGGTCCGAGAGCGCACGCCCAACCAAGACCGCCGATCCGGCCATCGGGAGCGATCGGAACCGTTCGATGAGACCTTTGTGGAGGTCCTCGCTGAGCCCGATGCCGGTGTTCATGGCGCCGAAGGCGACCGTCTGGACGAACACCCCTGGCATCAGGAAGTCGACGTACGGCAGGTTCCCGGGGAGGCGGATCGAGCCACCGAAGACGTAGCGGAACGTGAGCACGAAGATCACCGGTTGGATCGTGCTGAACATGATCACCTCAGGGGTGCGGCTCATCGCCTTGAGGTTGCGCCAGGCGATGGTTCGGGCGTCGGCGACCGCCCACCCGAGTTTCGAGCGCGTCTCGATCGCGGGTGCGGTGGCAGGTGCGGTGATGACGGCCATCAGTGGTCCTCCTCGATGTCGACGTCGGTGGGATGCCCGGTGAGGGTCAGGAACACATCGTCGAGGCTCGGCTCCCGGACCGAGATCGCCACGGGCCCTGATCGGGCTTCATCGAGACGCCGGACGGCGGCCAGCAGCGCCGCGCCGCTGTCGCTCACGCTCAGGTCCACCGCCCGCCCGTCCTCGGACAGACGGACGGGGCCGAGTTCGCCCAGGATCGACTTCGCCTCGTCGGCCGACGCGGCGTCGCCGAACTCCGCATGAACGATCGTGGTGCCGAGCCGCGCCTTGAGTTCGGCCGCCGTCCCTTCGGCGATGACCCGCCCGTGGTCGATGACAACGATCCGGTCGGCGAGCCGATCGGCCTCTTCGAGGTACTGCGTCGTCAGGAGGAGGGTCGCCCCATCCCGGACCAGCTCCTCGATCACCGCCCACAGTTCGACCCGCCCACGCGGATCGAGCCCCGTCGTCGGTTCGTCGAGCACCAGGATGGGCGGGCGGTGCACGAGCGCAGCCGCGAGGTCGAGCCGTCTGCGCATGCCTCCGGAGTACGTCTTGACCGGACGGTCAAGAC
>JBKJLN010000283.1:0-2511 GCA_046596935.1 Acidimicrobiales bacterium | reverse complement strand
GCCGGGCTCCAGAGCTCGATCCGATCGATCGCTCCGATGACCAGCACGTCGGATTCCAACTTGGCGAAGCTCCGCAGATACCCGGGGATCGGCATCCGGCCGGACTTGTCCACCTCGACCTCCGATGACCCACTGGCCCAGACGCGGACCAGGTTGCGCTCGTCGCGTCCATGCTCCGCCCTTGCCTGGTTGACCTCCAGCTGCAGGTCGAACTCCTGGGGCGTCCACAGGGCGAGGCACCCCTGGCCGAACTGGCTGAGGTAGCCCCCATCCTCGAACGCCGGCCGGAACTTCACCGGAAGGATGACGCGTCCCTTGGCGTCCAACGAGTGCTCGAACCTCCCGATGAATCCTCGTGCCACTCGCTTGTCGCTCTCTCTGCTGCGCCGGTGTAGGCACTGCGCTCCCTCGGCTGCTCGTGAAGTCCCCTCAGACTCCCCTTCGCGCCACTTGCCGCCACCCTACGCCCCTCTCCGCCACCGGTCAACCACTTGACGCACAAATCGTCCGCCCGTCCCGAGTTCTGGGCGCGTTGGACGCCCGGAACGGTCGTCCGGCGCGCCCAGAAACGAAAAAGGAGGGTCTAAAAGCCCCGGATGCCCTCGGGGGTGGCGGTCGCCTTGGCACCGAGGCACCGCAGGCTCAGGGAGGCGTGAGGATCGGTGGCGGTCGATCCGGTCACCGCCGATAGCGGAGGATCGCTGACGACCTCATAGACGGCCGGGGCGCTGGGCGTGCACGCACCGCCCGAGGCGGCGTCGACCGCCTGGAGGGAATCGCCGACGGGGAGCACCTCGACCCGCCGATCGGCGAAGCGGGCGAAGAACCCGGGGGCCAGCATCCACGGGTGCTCGACATAGACCCGCGAACCGTCGGCGACGTCGGCCAACAAGCCGGCGCGCAGCGATCGCTCATTCGACTCCCGGTAGATGTCGAGACGGCGAGACGCCACGATCGTGCGGGTGTTGATCGAGCGATCGACGGCGAAGGCCGACGCCGTGCCGAGGGCGATGAGCAAGGCGAGCGCAAAGGCCAAGACACGCGGCCGCTTCCCGCCAACAGCCTGGAGCACGTCGAGAGCGACGGCACACAACAGGCCGATCCCGAAGACCTCCATGAACACCGGGATGTAGGCGACGCCGATGGTGAGCTCGCGTTGGTACTTGCCGGCGATGGCCAGGGGAAGGGCAGGTAGCACCACCAAGCCGGCTCCGACAACGGCGAGTCGAAGGCGCAGCCCGGGCCGGATCGGGGTCGTCGAGCGCAGCACGAGCACCAGCGCCAGCGTGGCCGCAACAGCCGCCAATCCCCAGGTGACCAGCGAGGCCGACTCCACCAGCGACCGCATCCCGCCGGCGCCGCCGTTGCCCGGATGGAGTTGGTACGAACCCGGCAGCGCGCCGAGCTCTTGGTGGAAAAACGTCCGGGCGGCGACGGAAGGCGACAACGACGGTTCGTAGCCCGGGAACACGACGGTGGCGGCTCGGCGCACGAGGAGAGCCGTTCCCGTGAACACGGTCGCAATGGCGACGAACGGCGAAGCTGCCAGCAGGCGCTGGCGCCACGTTCGACCAGCCGTGGTGAGGGCCACGCCGACGAACAGCAGGCACATCACATAGGCCAGCTCGTACCAGGTGCAGGCGACGGCGAACAGGGCGCAACTTCCGAGTAGGCGCAGCCGACCGCCGTCCTCCAACCACCGCACGAACAGGATCAGCCCGAGGCAGATCTCGATCACGAGGAACTGCATCACCCCCGCAAAGCCGAGGATCGAGTCGTGATAAGTACGAAGTTGGATGCAGGCGGTCGCCACGAGGACGGCGAGTGCGGCCAAGGGTCCGGCCATGCCGAGGCGCCGGAGCAACAACCACACCAATGTCGACGCCAGCGCCGTGAGCAGGAGCAGGAGCGCCTTGTAGACGACGGCGTCATGCACGACGTAGAACACGCCGAGGCCTTGGAAGAACCACAGGGGGAAGAAGCGACCGGCCCGGGCAAAATTCAGCATCGACGCGTAGCCGTAGGTGAAGAACGACTCGCCGTTGGCCGCCGCTTCCCATTTCAACGTGTAGTGGTACGCGTCGTCGTAGAGCCACCCCGTCCGCAACACCGGCAGGAGGTAGGCGACCTGGACGACCAGCACTGCGATCAGAGCGATCGGCCCTTCGAGGCGGCGCAGGCGTCGCTGGTCGATCTCGGGTTCGGCGGTTCCCACGGGCACGGCGAGCATACCGACGGACCTCCCGAGCGCGACTGCGCGCGAGGATGAGTCGATGGGTCCTCGAGAGGTGTTGGAGAAGCTGCACGAGACGATGAACGCCCACGAAGTCGAGGCCTGCCGGGTGTTCTTCGACCCGGAGGCCCGCCTCGTCACGGCCACCGGTCGCACGATCTCGTTGGCCGGTCTCGGGCGCCTCCTGAGCGACAGCTTCGAGGCCTTTCCCGACATGAAGGTGACCGTCGAACGCTGGGTCGAGGCGGGCGACGTCGTCGTCACCGAGGAGATCATGG
>JBKJLN010000479.1:0-5721 GCA_046596935.1 Acidimicrobiales bacterium | reverse complement strand
GTTCGGAACTGCCGAGGTCGAAGCCGTGGATCACCCTGCGCCCCGCCAAGCGGGGGCCGGCGGCATGGCGTCGTGACTGGCGGGGGATCCTGCGTTGGCCGGCCACCCGCGTCACCCGGCTGGTGATCCTCGGCATCGTCGTCGGGTTGGCCACCGAGGCCGCCTGGTCGGGGACGACACCCATGATCCTCGTCGCCGGACTGGCGCTGTTCGTCGCCGGCCTCGACGCCATCGAGGGTCTTGCCCAGGAGATCGATCACCCCGACCGGCGTGACAGTTTCCCGATGGCCACCGGGGCCAACCACGTGCGCCACCTCGCCGCTCCGACGGTCGTGCTCGCCATCGTCGGGCTGATCGCAGTGGCGGCGGCGGCGGCGGTCGGCGACCCTCGGTTGGTCTTGCGGGTGGGCCTGCCCCTCGTCATCCCCGGTGCAGCCATGGCCGCGGGCGCAGCGGCGGTGAGCTCGCTCCGCCAGCCCCCCGACCCGGGCACGCTGATGATGGACGCCACCGGGAGCCGTCTCGCCTTCCACCATGCATTCGCGCCGGCGTTGGCCACGCTCGGTCCAGCCGCCGCGTTGCTCGTGCACGCCCAACTGAATCGCCAGCCGACGACCGATCCGATTGGTCTGGCCACCACGTCGGCGATGAACCTGTCGATCATCGTGATTCTGATCTTCGCCTGGGTGCGCCACCGCAAGGGCCTCGCGGGCTACCTCGCCGGTAGCGGCACCAAAGACCTCGGGAAGTAGTCGCATCGATGGCGAAGAAACCCGCACCGGTGCTCGTGGCCGACGGCCTCACCAAGGCCTATGCCGATCTCGTGGCCCTTGCACCCCTCGATCTCACCCTTCGCCAAGGCGAGCTGGTCGTGCTCGTCGGCCACAACGGATCGGGGAAGTCGACGTTCCTCGGGCTGTGCGCCGGCCTCCTCGAAGCCACCGATGGCGAGCTCTTGGTGGCGGGCCACCCGGCCGGTTCGTTCGACGCCCGCGCCTCCACCTCCTACCTTCCCGATCAGCCGGTGCTCTACGACGACCTGAACGTGATCGAACACCTCGAGTACGTCGCCCGACTCCACGGCGTCTCGGAGTGGGAGGACCGGAGCTACGAACTCCTCGACCGCCTCGGCCTCACGGCCCGCGCCGACGGGCTGCCCTCGCGCTTCAGTCGCGGCCTTCGCCAGAAGACGGCCATCGCGCTGGCCATGGTTCGTCCGTTCGATCTGTTGTTGGTCGACGAGCCGTTCGTCGGGCTCGACCCCCAAGGTCGCGATGCGATGGTCGAGCTTCTGGAAGAGGCGCATCGGGGTGGTGCGGCCGTGATCGTTGCCACCCACCAACTCGATTTCGTCCAGAAGGCCCAGCGCTGTCTCGCTCTTCGCGACGGTGAGCTCGTCTTCGACGGGCCGGCCAATGGCGCCGACGTCGACCAACTCGTCCTCGGGGAGGGCTGATGAAAGCAGCTGCCTACCATCGCACCGGTCCGCCGGAGGTGCTCGAGTACCTCGACGTGCCCGATCCCGCGTGCGCCGCCAACGGGCTGATCGTGCAGGTCGAGGCGATCAGCATCGAGGGCGGGGACACCCTCAACCGTCTCGGCGGCGCCATGACCGCCGATCCGCACATCGTCGGCTACCAGTGCGCAGGCACCGTGCTCGAGGCCGGCGCCGACGTCGATGCCGCCATGGCCGCCGTCGGCGACCGGGTCGTGTGCACGATGCCGAGCGGATCGCACGCCGAGCTCGTCGCCGTGACGGCCCGCTCGGTGTGGAAGGTGGCCGAGGGAGCCGACCTCGTGGCCGCCGCCTGCGTGCCCATCGCCTTCGGCACCGCCTCCGACTGCTTGTTCGAGTTCGGTCGCCTGGTGGCCGGAGAGACCGTTCTTGTGCAGGCGGCCGCCGGAGGCGTCGGCATCGCCGCCATCCAATTGGCCAAACGAGCCGGGGCCACGGTCTTCGGCACGGCGTCGAGCGACGAGCGGCTCGCCCGCGTCGCCCACCTCGGTCTCGACCAGGCCATCAACTACCGCGACGTCGATGCGGCCGACGAAGCCCGTCGGCTCACGAACGGCAAGGGCGTCGATCTCGTGGTCGACTCCGTCGGCGGATCAACCCTCGCCGGGAGTCTCCGCGCCCTCGCCTATCGGGGCCGCTGCATCACCGTTGGTCAGGCGGGACGCGACCCCCAGCCGTTGGATGTGTCGTCGTTGATGGGCGGCAACCAGTCGCTCACCGGCGTGTTCCTGGGCGCCGAACTCGCCACCAAGCGGGCCCGCACGATGGTGGCCGACCTGCCCGACGACGTCGCCGCCGGCCGCCTCGAAGTGGTCGTCGACCGCACCTACCCGCTGGCCGAGGCCGCCGCCGCCCACGCCTATCTCGAGTCCCGCCAAGCCGTCGGTCGAGTCGTCCTCATCCCCTAGCCGACAGCGGAGCGTTTCCGGAACGGTTGCCCGCTCTTGGAGCGTTTGCAGAACGGCTTCCGTCACTCAAACGCTCCACAGGGGCCGATGCGTTCCCTAGACGCTCCGCCGCCCGCCGTCTACCAGCGACAGGTTGGGATGAGGTCGAGGATGGAGTCGGTGAGCTCGACGGGCTCGTCGGGCCAGCGGCCGGAGGTGTGCCACTCGGCGATCCGCCACCCGAGGCGCTTCGGCCACACGGGGAGGTCGGTCAGCCTGGCCATGTCGACCCACTCGGGAACGAAGAACTCCTCCACGTCGAGGTCGGTCCGGCCGCTCGGCCCGAGCGAGCGCACCAGGAAGTAGTGCTCGCGCCGCCCGTCCTTCCACACGAGGGCGAGTTGGCGCACGACCTCACCGGCGAGCCCGACCTCCTCGTCGAGTTCCCGCAGGACGGCGATCTCCGGTGTCTCGCCCTCCTCGACCCCGCCACCGGGGATCTCGTAGAACGGCCCCCGGTCCCACTCAGCGCGATGCAGGAGAATGCGGTCGCCGTCGATCACCACCGCTCCAGCTCGCACTCGCCACGGCGGGATGGTGGTCGGATCGTCGAACACCATCGACTCGGATGGCCACGATTCGCCGAGAAGGCCCCGCAGCACCCGCTCGGCCAGCGCGTGGGGAAGGAGGTGGCGACGGACGGCTTCGTCGGGCGGAACGAGGACGGGCGCATACGTGCCTCGACCCGGCTTGGGAGCGACCATCTCCTCGCCCGTTCCCGTGCCGAAGGAGCCACCGACGAGATCGGCCACGAAGTAGTGCTCTTGGCGATCGGTCGTGCGGAGGACGAACTCCGGCGCCTCCGACCGCAACGCCACCTCGACACCCAACTCCTCACTCGCTTCGCGAATGGCAGCCTCGGCCGGCGTCTCTCCCCGCTCGACCCCGCCACCGGGCAGGCAGGAGTAGGGCCGGCGCCCCGGTCGAGTCCGGTCGATCAGCGCCAGCCGCCCGTCGATAACCAGGACGACCCCCGCCCGATCTTTCACAACATTTCGCTGAGACTGACCTCGCCCTCGCCCCGCAGGACGTTCTTGAGGAGCTTGCCCGAGGCGTTGCGGGGGAGGGTCTCGGTCGTGACGTCGACGTAGGTGGGCACCTTGAAGTTGGCCAGGGTCTCGGCCACCCACGCCTGGATGTCGGCGACGGCGAGCGAGGATCCGGGCGTCAGTTGCACCACCGCCTTGACCTCTTCGCCGAGCGTCGGATGGGGGACACCGAGCACGGCCGCATCGAGGATCTCGGGGTGCTCGACGAGGCGGTTCTCGATCTCGACGGAGTACACGTTCTCGCCGCCACGGATGATCATGTCCTTGGCCCGATCGGTGATGTAGAGGAAGCCGTCGGAGTCGACGTGGCCGAGGTCGCCAGTGTGGAGCCACCCGTCGGTGATCGACTCCGCCGTGGCCTCGGGCTTGTTCCAGTAGCCGGGCATGATGTGCGGCCCCTTGATCCAGACCTCGCCGGTGCCGCCGGGGGCGACGTCGCTGCCGTCCTCGGCGACGATGCGCACGTCGATCACGGGCAGCGGGCGACCGACCGAATTGGGGCGATCGGTGTTCTCCTGCCCCGAATTGATGGTGACGGCCGAGCTCGACTCGGTCAGCCCGTAGGCGTTGCTGGTGCTCTTCACGTTGGGGAACGTCTCGGCGATCTTGCGCTGGAGCTCACCGGCCGAAGGCGATCCTCCGTAGGCCATCGCCGTGACCGACGAGAGGTCGAAGTCATGGCGATCGGGATGCTCGACGACCCGCCACACCATGGTGGGAACCGCCGCCCACACCGTGACCTTTTCCTCCTGAATCAGTTGCATGGCGCCGGCGGGGTCGAAGCGGCCGACCGGCATGACGATCTTGATGCCGGCGATCAATCCCACCACGAGGCCGGAGTGGCAGCCGGCGACGTGGAAGAGCGGTGACGTGAGCAGCGACGCATTCGGCGTCGTCCCGCTGAGTGTCCCCGCCCCGGGGTTCGCCATCGCACCGGCGACCGAGGAGTACAACGTGCCCTGCAGGTTCGAGATCATCGACCGGTGAGTCGAGATGGCGCCCTTCGGTCGGCCGGTGGTGCCACTGGTGTAGAAGATCACCGCGGGATCGTCCTCGTCGATCGCCACCGTCGGTGTGCCCGAGCCCGGCTTGTCGAGCAGCTCGGCGAAGCGGTGCAGGCGGGGGTCGTCGCCGACGTCGGCCGGCTCGGCATCGATGAGGAAGACGGCCTCGAGGGTCTTGATGCCGGCGAGCTCGCCGGCGATGCGCTCGAAGCGAGCCCGGTCAGCGATCAGGACTTTGGCGCCCGAATCCTCGAGGCCATAGAGGATCTCGTCGGTCTTCCACCATCCGTTGAGGCCGACGAGGATGGCGCCGATGTCGACGGTGCCCCAGAAGGCGGCACACCACTCGGGATTGTTGGCTGACAACACGGCCACGCGGTCGCCGGACTCGACGCCGAGGGCGAGCAAGCTGGCCGAGACGGAATCGGCGTCGTCGATGAACTCGGCGAAGGAGATCCGCCGGTCGCCGTAGACGAGAAAGGTTTCGGCCCCGCGTCCACGAGCGAGGTTGGTGATGTCGCGCAGACTGCCCAGACGACCCTTGAACACCTTCATCGGAATGCCCCGAACCTCTTCGGTTCCGACCTCGAAGGCACCGCCAGGTCCGGTCAACAGGGCTTCGACTTCTGCGGTGGTGGGCACGAAGCGTGATTCAATCACCTCCCATGTCCTCCGAAGCCAAGTCCTCCAAGATCGCCGTCTACGTGAAGCTCACCGCCCCCGAGGGAAAGGGTGACGAGCTCGTCGCTGCCTTCGCCGAGCTCTATCCCGGGCCCCTCGATGGCGAGCCGGGCACCGAGCTGCACATCATCCACCAGTCCAACGACAACCCCGACGTCATCTTCTTCTACGAGCTCTACAGCGACGCTGACGCCAACCAGGCGCACTCGAAGGGTGAGGCCCTCAAGGCCGTTCTTCCCAAGCTCGCCGGCCTGGTCGCCGGTCCGCCCGAGATGGTCGTCGGCACGCCCCGCAACGCCAAGGGCATCACCCTCTAACCGGATCCCGCTCCTTGCCGGATCCCGCCTCCTCGTTCTGGGGATATTTGTTACGCGCACAGCGGCAAATCCGTCCCCAGAACGGAAGGGGGTCGAGTCAGAGGCTCAGGTCAGGCGCTCGACGGCGAAGTCGATGCAGTGGGTGAGGGCGGCGATGACGTCGGGCTCGATGGTCGGAAAGAGGGCGATGCGGAGCTGGTTGCGGCC
>JBKJLN010000398.1:0-6095 GCA_046596935.1 Acidimicrobiales bacterium | reverse complement strand
TTCTTCTTCAACTCGTATTGGGACTTCCTCGAGGAGATCGGCAAGTTCCGGGCCGCCCGCCGCATCTGGGCGCGTTGGCTGCGCGATCGGTACGGCGCCACCAACCCGCGATCGATGCAGTGCCGTTTCCACACCCAGACCGCCGGCGTCTCGCTCACCGCCCAACAGCCCGAGGTGAACCTGGCCCGGGTCGCCATTCAGGCGCTCGCCGCTGTGCTCGGTGGGTCACAGAGCCTCCACACCGATGCCTACGACGAGGCCCTGGCGCTGCCGACGGAGAAGGCCGCCCGGCTTGCGCTCCGCACCCAGCAGGTCGTCGCCCACGAGAGTGGTGTCGCCCAGGTCGCCGACGCCCTCGGCGGATCGTGGGCGGTCGAGGCGCTCACCGACGAGATGGAGCGCCAAGCCGAGGAGATCTTCGCCCACCTCGACGACATCGGGAACGGATCCATCCTCGAGGGGGTCTATGCCGGCATCGAGGCCAACTGGTTCCAGGGCGAGATCGCCCGCTCGGCCTACGAGGCCGAGCGGCGGATCAACGACGGACGTCGCATCGTGGTCGGCGTCAACGCCTTCACCGAAGGCGACGACGAACGGCCGCCGTTGTTGTCGATCAGCGACGACGTCGAGGTGCTGCAACGCAAGCGCCTGGACGAGGTCAAGCGGGCGCGCGACGACGGTGCCGTCGCCCGGTCGCTGACGGCGGTGACCGCCACGGCCGCCGAAGCGACCGCCAATCTCATGCCGGCGATTCTCGATGCCGTCCGAGTGCACGCCACCGTGGGCGAGGTCATCGGGGCGCTCGAGGCCGAGTTCGGCCGGTACCGGGAGTCATCCGCTTTCTAGGCCTGTCCGGTTTGCTACTCTGCCGCCCGTGCGAGTGATCCGGACCCTGGTGCTGGCGGCCGTGCTGGCCCTCGGCCTTGCTGGTCCGGTTGCCGCCCAGACGACGTCGACGACCATGCCGCCGGTGCGCTCGATTCCGGTGACGCCGGCGCCGACGGTCACCACTGCGCCGGCTCCGACCACCACGGTCAAGGCCGCCGCCGCACCGACCCAGACGGCAGCTGCGCCGATCTCGGCCACGCCCGGCATGGCCGACACCGGCCTCGCCGCCGACAAACTCGTGCCCTTCGGACTGCTCCTGATCGGCCTCGGCGCCGCCCTCACCGGTAGCGCTCGTCGCGTGGGCCGGCCCCGCTACACCTTCCTGTAGGCAGCCTCCAGCAAGCTCGGCGGGCGCAGCTAGCGTCGGCGCCATGAGCGACATCGAGACGCCCGAGCCCGACGGCGACGAAGGCCCCGAGGGCACCGAAGTCGTGGTGTACGAGCTCGGCGAGTGGACGCCCGATCAGCGCGGAGCCCTCGAGCAGCGCCTGGGGTCGCTCGAGATCGAGCACCAGTGGGAGACCGCCGAGGGGGCCGACGTCCAGGAGGGCTACGAGCCCGGCCAGACCTGGGTGGTCGGCACGGATCTCGTCGTCGGTGAGCACGATGAAGAGGCCGTCGACGCCCTCCTCGACGAGATCGAGAACCCCGAGGCCCTCGAGGCCGTCGACGATGACGGCGACCAGGACGAAGCCAATTACTCGGTCATGAGCAACCTCTACGTGAGCGCCGACCGCCTCAAGGACAATCCCGATGACCTCGCCCTCGCCGGCGAGTTCTTCGACGCCGCCGACGCCGCCCGTGGAATCCAGGCGCCCTTCGGCATCGATGGCGAAGTGTGGCGGCGTGTGCAGGATCTGGCGGGCGAGATCAGCCGCTCGATCGAGCAGGAGGAAGCCGACGCCGAAGTGGCCGCCCATGCCCAGCGCCTTCGGGACGTGCTCTTCGGTTATGTGTGACAGCAGTGCTCCTCGCTGAGCTCGAGGTTCGGCACTCCCGGCCCTACGCCCCCACGCGCCGGGTGGCGCTGGGCCAGCTCTACCTCCCGACCGACCCGACGCCCGGGTTCGGTGGCATCCTCCTCGCCGGCATCGTGGCCGCCGGCGTCAGCGCCCTCGACGACGACGATGTCCTCGATCGCGTCGACTCGCTCCTCGGAGACCTCGAGCGAGGGCGGCGGATCGTGCAGCCCCGCATCCTCCACCGGTTCCAAGCCGACACCCACGGGCTCGACCGCAGCCACCACCGCCTGGTCGGCGAGGGCGATGGACTGTCCCTCGACATCGACGGTCACGGTGCCGTGCTCCCGCAGATCCTCGGGTCGATGTACGCCGCCGGCCAGTTGTCGTACGCCGTGCGCAGCGACGTCTTCCGTTTGCTCCGACGGGCGACCCGCTGGACGGGCGGCATCGACGACAAGCTCATCTCCTTCCTGACTGGCGACGAAGCCGGGAGCTTCCGACGTAAGGGCGTCCCCAACGACGAACGCTGGGCCCTGAAGCTGCTCGGTTTCGATCCGGGAACCGAACCGGCGCGGGGCGAGATCCAGAAGAAGTTCCGCAGCCTCCTCCGAGACGCCCATCCCGATCACGGCGGCGAGATCGACGGCGCCGGCCAGCGCATCCAGGACCTCACCGAGGCGCGACGAATCCTCCTCCACACCGCATGAGCGTCGCCGCCCTGTTGTTGACCCCCGGCGCCAGCGCCACGAGGGAGCAACCGGCGTTGGTGGCCGTCGACGAAGCGGTCACCGCCCTCGGCGTCGACGTCGAGCGGATGGACTTCCCTTACACCCAGGCCGGACGGCGCGCCCCTGATCGGCCGCCGGTGCTCCTCGAGGCGGTCTGTGCGGGGGCCCGCGCCCTGCTCGAGCGCTCGGGGGTGGACGCAGGTGACCTGTTCCTGGGCGGTCGTTCCATGGGCGGGCGGATCTGTTCGATGGCCGTCGCCGGCGGGCTGGCGGCGCGCGCTCTCGTGCTCATCTCCTATCCGCTGCATCCACCGGGCAAGCCCGAGAAGCTCCGCACCGACCACTTCCCTGACCTACGGGTGCCCTGCCTCTTCCTCTCGGGAACGCGCGACACGTTCGGCACGCCGCAGGAATTGGAAATGGCGACGGCGGCCATTCCCGGCGACGTCACCCACGTCTGGATCGAGGGTGGCGACCACGGGCTGCGGCGCAAGGACGCGCTGGTGGCCGAAACGGTTGCCGGTTGGATCGAGGGTCTACTTCGGCCTTGACGGCGGCGTCGGAGCGGAGGGCGGCTGCTGGGTTTCCGGCGCCGTCGGCCCCGGCTTGGTTGGGGCCGGCGTCTTGGGCTTCTTCGCCGCCTTGGCCGCTTTGGGCTCCTTCAGCTCGTAATAGGAGGGGCGGGGCGCCGGCTCGGTCTTGTTGAGCACCACCCCGATGGGCTGGGCGCCCACCTGGCGGAGGCTGTCGACGAGGTTGCGCACCGGCCGGCGGCGGCTGTTCTGGGCGTCGACCACGAGGATGGTGGCGTCGCACTGTGAAGCGATGGCGAGGGCGTCGGCGAACAGCCCACCGGCCGGCGTGTCGACGACGACGAGCTCGGCCCACGTCATGCCGTCGAGGGCCTCGCGGAAGGACCGACCCCCGAACAATCCGGCGGGGTCGGCCACCGGGGCCCCGCTCGGCACGACCCGCAACCATCCCTGTACCAGATGGCCGATGGTGGCGGTATCGGCCGTGCCGGCGAGGGCTTCGCTGAGGCCGGGGGAACGGGCGAGACCGAGGCGCTCGTGGAGGATCGGCCGGCGGAGATCGCCGTCGATGAGCACCACCGGCACCTCGAGGCCGGCGGCTTCCCGGGCGAGGTTGAGGGCTGTGAACGTCTTGCCCGATCCCGGGTCGAAGCTGACGATGGCGAGCGTGCGCAACCGCTCGGAGGTCGACATGAACATGAGGCTGGTGCGCAACGTCCGGAAGGCCTCGATGACCTCGGCGCCGCCCGTGCGCGGAATCTCGGCCAGCACGGGTAGCCCGGTGACACGCGTTGCCTCCTCCGCCGGCCGCTCGGTGCTGAATCGGTCGCTCAACACCTCGACGACGACGGCGAGCAACGAGAAGGCGGCGAGGGCACCGAGGAAGGTGAGGAGCGCATCGCGCGACGGCGTCGGGGCCACCGGCGCGGAAGCGGCACGCGCCGGGGACACGACTTCGATGCGGTCGAGCGGACGAAGCCGGGCCTCGGTGACGGCCCGGGTCAACTCGCTGTAGCGGGCCAGCAACGCCGTGCGAAGCGGTGCGTCGGGGAGGAGATCGCGTGAGCTCAATTGACGCTCGAGATCGGTCAACTCGGCCGCTGCGGGCGCCAGTGCCTCCTGGCGCGCCGACTCCTGGCGGGTCTTGACCGTCTCCACCAGAGCCGCAGCGACCGACGAGGCCAGCTTCTCCGAACGAGAGGGTGAAGGACCGTCGCCGGTCACGGCGACGAAGCCGTTCCCGGTGGCCCTCGACGTCACCTGGTCGCGAGCGTCAGACGCTCCGAGTCGCAACTGGCCCTCGTCGACGGCCCGGCTGACGACCGGTCGGGTGGCGGCCAGGGCTGCGTAGGAGCGAGCGAGGAAGTCGACCGCCTCCGGCCCCGCCGAACGCCCCGGTGTCACGGAGAGCATCGCCTCCGCGCGGTATACGTCGGGGGCGGCGTCGCTGCGCACATAGACGATGCCCGCCAAGACGAGGGCGACGGCGAGGATGCGCCACTTCCTCCGCCACATGACGCGGAGGTGTTCAGAAGCGCCCATCGGGGCCCGAGGTTACGGGAGCCGCGTCTTCGGGGTTGAGTTCCTCCAGTTCGCGATGCGCCGTCTCCGGATAGGCGACGAGTACCAGGATCACCAACAGAGCCGGTCCGATGGCGAGCAGGGCGATGATCGGCGCCAGCGGCCGGTCGTCGGTCACCAGGATGGCGATGACCAGAAGGCCGAAGACGCTTCCCACCCGCCCGAGGCCGCTGATGATGCCGTTGGCCCGTCCCCGCAACGAGGTCGGGAACAGCTCGGGTCCGTACACGCCGAGGGCAGGCACGGTGATGGCGCCGACGATCGACCCGACCACCGACCACGCCCAGATCGTCCATCCGGCGGAGAAGAACATGAGGACGGTGCATCCGACACCGCCGACGATGCCGACGGCCGCCACCACCCGCCGGCCCCGGACGTCGGCGAGGCGCCCTCCGGCGACGATCCCGATGCCTCCCCAGATGTTCGTGCCGATGGTGAACAAGCTGATCCGCGAGGCCGAGAACCCACGCTCTCGACGAAGGAAGACCGTCTGGTACTGCGAGGCCGGCGCCAAGAAGATGCCGAAGAGCAGCGCGCTGACGCCGAGCAACAACAGACGGCGGCCATGGCCGGTCATGGCCACGTCGCGGTGGGGAGTGCCGAAGCGCCGGCTCTCCGGAAGGTGGCGGCCGAAGAGGGCGACGAGTGGCAAACCGAGGAGGGCGAGGACGAAGAGCAACCGCCACCCGCGCACGCCGAGGTCGGCCAGGGGAAGGGCAAGGAGCGCCGCGCCCGCACCCAGCGCGCCGACCACGGTGAGGAGACTCACGGCGTAGGCGCGACATCCAGCGGGCATCTCTTCGGCGGCCATGATCCCGATCAGCACGGCCGAGCCGGTGAGGAACCCCCGGCCGATCAGCTGGGTGCCCACCAGGAACGCGAGCCCGGGCGAAAGGGCACTCACGGCGTTGAGAATGCAGCCCGCCGAGATGGCGAAGAGCAGCATCTTCCTCCGACCGCGGCGGTCGGCCAACGCAACGACGACGAGGGCGACGACGAAGTCTCCTCTGATGGCGGCGAGCGCCAGGCTCTGCGACGAGGACGAGAAGCCCATTTCTTCGCGGGCGAATTCGATGGTCTGACCGAGGAGCACGCCCGGGAACGCCGCCACCGCCGCGAGGGCGCAGAGCGAGCCGAGCATGGCCGCCGCGCGCCGGTCGATGGCTTGGGGAGGAGCCCACCACGGATGGCGCCCTGGCGAGCCGATGGCGGCCAGGGCTCGCCGGTAGGGAACCGCCAGCATCCAGCCGAGGAACGGCAGCACGAGGCGGTACTCCACGACTTGGCGGACGTCGACCACCGACGGTTCGCCCTCGACCTCGGTGAGCTCGACCGTCCGGCGATAGCCGTCGACTGGGCCGTCGACGGCCTCGAACGAGCCGTCGTCGCACTGGCGCTCAACC
>JBKJLN010000143.1:0-6690 GCA_046596935.1 Acidimicrobiales bacterium | reverse complement strand
GAAGGTGAGGGTCGGCGCGCTGGCATCGGGGACGGGGTCCATCCTCGAGTCCATCCTCGATGCAGGGATCGCTCTCGCCGTGGTCGTCACCGGTCGTCGCTGCCGGGCGTTGGAGATCGCTGAGGCCCGCGACATCCCTACTGTTCTCGTCGAGCGGCGCAGCTTCGGGCCGACGTTCGACCGGGAGGCCTACTCCGACGAGGTCGTGGCGACGCTGAACAAGTTCGACGTCGAGGTGGTGCTGATGGCGGGCTTCGGAACGGTCATCCCCAAGGCCGTGACGTCGTATCCCGGGCGCATGCTCAACACCCACCCGGCCCTGCTGCCGTCGTTCAAGGGCTGGCATGCCGTGCGCGATGCGCTGGCCTACGGCGTCAAGGTGACCGGGTGCACGGTGCACCTCGTCACCGAGGAGATGGACGTCGGACCGATCCTCGCCCAAGAGGCGGTGGCCGTCCTTCCTGGCGACACCGAGGAGTCGCTGCACCAACGCATCAAGGACGTCGAGCGCCGGCTCTTTCCGGCGACCATCAAGCACTTCTTGGAGGAGATCAGATGAGGGCCCTGCTCTCGGTGTGGGACAAGACGGGCCTCGAAGCACTGGCTCGAGGCCTCGTGGCGCAGAAGGTCGAACTCGTCTCCAGTGGAGGCACCAGCCGTTTCCTGGCCGAGCACGACATCGCCCACCTCGAGGTGGCACAGGTCACCGGCGCCCCGGAGATGCTCGGCGGCCGGGTCAAGACCCTCCATCCCAAGATCCACGGCGGCATCCTGGCCGACGCCTCGAAGCCCGAGCACCTGGCCGATCTCGCCGCCCAGGGCATCGAGCGGATCGACCTCGTCGTCTGCAACCTCTATCCGTTCCGCGACGAGCCCGGCATCGAAATGATCGACATCGGCGGACCGACGATGGTGCGGGCCGCAGCCAAGAACCACGCCCACGTCGCCGTTCTCGTCGACCCGTCCGACTACGGACCGGTGCTCGACGAGTTGCGGCGAGAAGGGGAGATCGGCGACGCCACCCGACGCCGGCTCGCTCGTGCGGCGTTCGCCCACACTGCCGCCTACGACGCCGCCATCGTCACCTGGCTCGACCAGACCGCACCCGGCGGCTCGGAGGACGTGCTTCCGCCGACGATCCACCTCGCGCTCGAGCGCACCGACGAGAAGCTGCGCTACGGCGAGAACCCCCACCAGCAGGGAGCGCGCTATCGCAGCGTTGGGGTTCGCAGCTGGTGGGACGGCGTCGAGCAGTTCAGTGGCCTGGCGCTCAGTTATCTGAACCTCTACGACACCGAGGCGGCCTGGCAACTCGTGCACGACCTCGGCGATGGGGCAACGCCGGCGTGCGCCATCATCAAGCACGCCAACCCCTGCGGCGCCGCTCTCGGTTCCGATCTGGCCGCCGCCTACGAGCGGGCCCTGGCCGCCGATGACAAGTCGGCGTTCGGGGGCATCATCGCTCTCAACGGCCCCGTCACCGATGCGGTCGCCGACGCCATCGTCGCCGGTCCGCAAGCCGATGTGATCATCGCTCCGGGCTACGAAGACGGAACCGTCGACAAGCTCATCGGCCGGCGCAAGGCGACCCGGCTCCTCCAGGCCGGGGCCCCGGACCCGGAGTCCTTCCATTTCCGCCAGATTGGCGGCGGGTTCCTCGTCCAGCAGCCACACCATTTCGCCTCGTCCCGCGCCGAGTGGCGCGTCGTCACCACCCGCCAACCGACCGACGACGAGTGGCGCGACGCCGAACTCGCCTGGCGCCTCGGCGGGTACGTCAAGTCGAACTCGATCGTGCTGGTGGCCGACGGTCAAGCCGTGGGCATCGGTGCCGGCCAGCAGAGCCGGGTCGATGCGGGTGAGATTGCCGCCAAGAAGGCAGCCGGTCGGGCCAAGGGGGGCGCCTGCGCCAGTGACGCCTTCTATCCGTTCCGTGACGGCATCGAGGCGGCGGCATCGGCCGGTGTCGCCGTCGTCATCCAGCCCGGTGGCGCCCTGCACGACGACGAGATCATCGCCGCCGCCGACGAACTCGGCCTCGCCATGGTCTTCACCGGCGAACGCCACTTCTTCCATTGATGGAGACGACATGAGTGCACGCTTGTTGCCTGGAAAGCCGGTGGCCGACGCCGTCCTCGCGGACGTGAAGCTCCGCGTCGAGAAGTTGCGGGAATCGGGGATCACGCCATCGCTGGCCACGATGCTCGTCGGTGACGACGACGCCAGCGAGGGCTACATCCGACTGAAGCAGCGCACGGCGGCCGAACTCGGCTTCGCCTCGCCCCACACCCACCTCCCGGCCGACGCCACGCAGGCCCAAGTCGAGTCGGAGATCCGGCGGTACTGCCAAGACCCGAACGTGCACGCCCTGCTCGTGCAGTACCCCATTCCCGGCCACCTCGACTACGACGCCGCCATCGCCGCGATGGATCCCGACAAGGACGTCGACGCCGCCCACCCGCAGAACATGGGTCGCCTCGCCCTCGGCATGCCCGGGCCGACGCCCTGCACTCCGGCTGGCATCGAGGCCCTCCTGGCCCACTACGACATCGCCGTCTCTGGTCGCCAGGTGGTGATCCTCGGGCGGGGCGCGACGTTGGGCCGGCCGCTGGCGCTGTTGCTCAGCCAGAAGCGGCCAACCGCCAACGCCGCCGTCACCGTCGTCCACACCGGAGTTCCCGACTGGGATCGCTATACGCGCGAGGCCGAGATCCTCATCGCCGCCGCCGGCGTGCCCGGGATCATCCAGCCCGAGCACGTGAAGCCGGGCGCCGTCGTCATCGGCGGCGGCGTGCGCTACAAGGGAAAAACCTTGCTCCCCGATGTCGACGAGTCGTGCGAGAGCGTGGCCGGCGCCATCACGCCACGCGTCGGAGGGGTCGGCCCCACGACGATCGCCATGCTCTTCCGCAACGCCATCGAATGCGCCGAACGGCTGAGCGCATGACCAAGATCCGCGACCTGCTGGCCCGCGGCCCCAGCTTCTCCTTCGAGTTCATGCCGCCGCGCGACGACCAGATGCTGCGGCAATTCGAGAAGACCCTGCGCGAACTCGAGCCCTTGGCTCCGTCGTTCTGTTCGGTCACCTACGGCGCCGGCGGATCGACCCGAGAGCGCACCCTTGATGCCGTCCTCCATGTCCAGCACGGAACACCGCTGGTGGCCATGCCTCACCTCACCTGCGTGGGCCAGACGCGGAGCGAGATCGAGTCCCTCGTCACCCGATACCACGAGGAAGGTATCGAGAACGTGCTGGCGCTGGCCGGCGACCCGCCGCTCGACGGAGATGCTCCCGCCGGCGAGTTCCGCTTCGCCACCGAACTCATCGAACTGGCGCGCGGCGTGGGCGACTTCTCCATCGGCGTGGCGGCGTTCCCCGAAGTACACCCGCGCTCGCCCGATCGGGCGGAGGATCGGCGTCGTCTGGCGGCCAAGCTCGAGGTGGCCGACTTCGCCATCACCCAGTTCTTCTGGTCGGCCGACGCCTACTTGCGTCTGCGCGACGAACTCGATGCCCTGGGTTCGACGACACCGATCATCCCGAGCCTGTTCCCCATGGCCAGCGCCAAGGTCGCCGAGCGCTTCACCCGCACGAACGGGTGCGAGTGGCCGTCGTGGCTGGCCCAGCGTCTCGACGGCGTGACCTCGCCTGAGGACATCCGCCGGATCGGCGTCGAGGTGGCCTCGGAGATCGGCGCTGAACTCCTCCGCCACGAGCCGCCCGGCCTTCACATCTACACCCTGAACCGGTCGGACTCGGCGAGTGAGATCTGGCACAACCTCGGCCTTGACGGGCTTCGTCAGCAGGAGAAACCGGCCCCGTAAGCGAAGAAGGAGGGATGGCAACCCAGGCGGGACCCGCCCCCCTCATTCCGGTCGAGCACTTCTTCGAGAACCCTGAGAAAGCCGGCGGTCAGATATCCCCGGACGGCACCAAGCTCTCGTACCTGGCGCCGGAGAACAACCGCCTCAACGTGTGGGTACGCACGATCGGACAGAACGACGACGTCTGCGTCACCCACGACCACGTGCGCGGCATCTCGGGCTACTTCTGGTCGCGTGACTCGTCCCGGATCATCTACATCCAGGACAACGGCGGCGACGAGAACTTTCACGTGTTCGGGGCCGACATCGCCGCCCCGGATCAGCCCGCCTTGGACCTCACCCCTTTCGAGGGAGTGCGAGCCCAGATCGTCGACGTGCCGGTCAGCGACCCCGTTCACCTCTTGGTGGCGCTCAACAAGCGCGAGCCGTCTGCCTTCGACGTGTACCGCCTCACCATCGCCACCGGCGACCTCGAACTGCTCGCTGAAAACCCCGGCAACATCGGGTCCTGGGTAACCGATTCGCAGGGACGCCTGTTGGCCGCAGTAACCCAGACCCCCACGGGTGACAGCGGTGTTCTCGTGCGCTCGAGCGAGGACGACGAGTTTCGGCCGCTGCGGGAGTTCGCCAACGAGGACGACGCCAGCGTCTACGGGTTCGCCCCCGATGGCTCGGCCCTTTACATCGGCACGGCCGAAGGCGCCGACCTGGCCCGCCTCTGCGCGCTCGATCTCGCCACCAATGAGCTGACCGTGCTCGACGCCGACGACGAGGCCGACCTCTCCGGGCCGATCGTGCACCCCCGTACCGGCGAGCTGCTCGGCGCCGTCTACGTGCGCGACCGGGTGGTGTTCCACCCCCTCGACGACGAGTTCGCCAAGGTGTGGGAAATGGCGGCGGCGATCCATGACGGCGACGTGGCCAGCCTTTCCGGAGACGAGTCCCGGACCAAGTGGGTCGTCAGTTTCACCGACGACCGCGCTCCCGGGGTCACCTACTTCCTCGATTCCGAGACGGGGGAGAGCGAGTACCTCTTCCGACCCCGGCCCAAGCTCGACCCCGAGACGTTGGCCCCGATGAAGCCGGTGCGCGTCGGCGCTCGCGACGGTCTCGACCTGCGCTGTTACCTCACCCTGCCCGTCGGCATCGAGGCGACGAACCTCCCGATGGTGCTGCTCGTTCACGGGGGGCCATGGTCCCGCGATTCCTGGGGCTACCAGCCCGAGGCCCAGTTCCTGGCCAACCGCGGGTACGCCGTGCTCCAGGTCAACTACCGGGGCTCGACGGGCTTCGGGAAGTCGTTCATGCATGCAGCCGAGATGGAGTTCTCGGGGAAGATGCACGACGACCTCATCGATGCGGTCGATTGGGCGGTCAAGGAGGGCTACGCAGACCGCGATCGCGTCGGCATCTACGGCGGGTCGTACGGCGGCTACGCCACCCTCGTCGGCCTGAGCTTCACGCCCGACGTGTTCGCCGCTGGCATCTCCTACGTCGGCCCGTCCAGTCTCGTGACCCTCATCCGTTCGTTCCCGGCATATTGGGGCCCGTTCCTCCAGGGCACGTGGTTCCGCTTCGTCGGCGATCCCGGCACCGAGGAAGAGCCCAATCGCGAGGTCGAGGCCCAGTTGCTCGAGCGCTCACCGATCAGCCGCGTCGACCGCATCAAGAGCCCGCTGCTGGTCGTGCAAGGTGCCAACGACCCCCGAGTGACCAAGTTGGAGTCCGACAACATCGTCGAGGCGCTGCGCGATCGAGGCGTCGACGTGGAATACATGGTCAAGGACGACGAGGGCCACGGCTTCGCCAACCCCGAGAATCGGCTCGACCTCTACCGCACCATGGAGCAATTCTTCGCCAAGCATCTCGGCGGCCGAACCGCCTGAACGCATTCCGGGCGCGTTCGACGACCGATCTGGTCGTCCGACGCGCCCAGAATCGCGAGGTCGACTACCCCATCGCTTTCGTGAGGTTGCGGTCGAGGGCATCGAGGAAGTCCTCGGTGGTGAGCCACTTGTCTTCGGCGCCGGGGATGAGGAGGGCGAGGTCCTTGGTCATGTCGCCACTCTCGACCGTTTCGACGCAGATCCGCTCGAGGGTTTCGGCGAACGAGGCGACGTCGGGAGTTCCGTCGACCTTGCCGCGGAACTTGAGGCCCTGGGTCCAGGCGAAGATCGACGCGATGGGGTTGGTCGAGGTCTTCCCGCCCTTCTGGTGCTGGCGGAAGTGGCGGGTCACCGTACCGTGGGCGGCCTCTGCTTCACACGTCTTGCCGTCGGGGGTCAGGAGGACTGACGTCATCAGACCGAGCGATCCGAAACCCTGGGCAACGGTGTCGGACTGCACGTCGCCGTCGTAGTTCTTGCAGGCCCAGACGTAGCCGCCTTCCCACTTCATCGCCGCCGCCACCATGTCGTCGATGAGGCGGTGCTCGTAGGTGAGACCTGCGGCCTTGAAGTCGGTGGCGAACTCGGCGTCGAAGACTTCCTGGAACAGGTCTTTGAAGCGACCGTCGTAGGCCTTGAGGATGGTGTTCTTGGTCGAGAGGTAGACGGGATAGTTGCGGTCGAGTCCGTACCGCAGTGACGCCCGAGCGAAATCGCGGATCGAGTCGTCGAAGTTGTACATGCCCATGGCGATGCCAGAACCGGTGTACTTCGCCACCTCGAACTGCATCGGTTCGCTGTCGTCGTCGGGCGTGTAGGTCATCGTCACCGTGCCCGGGCCTGGAACCAGGAAGTCGGTGGCCTTGTACTGGTCACCGTGGGCGTGGCGGCCGATCACGATCGGCTTCGTCCAGCCCGGTACGAGGCGCGGGACGTTCGAGCAGATAATGGGTTCGCGGAAGACGACGCCGCCGAGGAT
>JBKJLN010000487.1:0-4086 GCA_046596935.1 Acidimicrobiales bacterium | reverse complement strand
CTCCCGCGCCAGGAGCTCGAAACGCACGAAATCCTGGAAGCCGGCCGAAAGGTGCTGGCGCCACTCGTCGACGTCGATGTCCGCGAGGTCGACGCCGTCGACGAGGATCCGGCCGGCCGTCGGCTCGTAGAAACGGGCCAACAGCTTCACCAGGGTCGATTTGCCGGCCCCGTTGTCGCCGACGACGGCCACCGTCGAGCCCGCCGGTATATGGAGGTCGACGTCGCGCAACACGTCCTCCTCGGTGCCGGGATACCGGAAGGCCACCCCTTCGAAACGGATGCCATCGTCGATGCGAGTCGGCGCCGGCGACCGATGCTCGGGAACCGCACGAGCGATCGAGTCGCGCGCGTGATCGGAGAGCCAGACGAAGCGCTCGGCCGCCTTGAGGGTTTCGATCAGCCAGCTGACCATGCCGGACAGGTTCGCCAGTTGGCCCCGAACCTGTGCGGCCAGCGACACGGCAAGGACAACGTCGCCAGGTGTGGCCCGACCGCGTGTCGCGTCGTAGGCGACGAGGGCGACGGCGCCGATGTAGCCGCAGGCGAAGACCGCCCATGCAGCCGTCGACTGACCCACGTAGCGGAGGTTGACCCGCAGGATCTGGCTCTCCATCCCCTTCCAGATCTCATCGCGCCGTCGAAGGAGCGTCGGACCGAGTCCGAAGACCCGGAGCTCCTTCCCGGCCTCGTTCGACAGCGCCGTGGTGAAGAGGTGGCCCCGGACCCGGCCTCGTTCAGCCAGGTCTTCCTGCAAGCCTTGCAATTTCAGCGCCGCCCGCTGACTCACGTACAGCGTCGGTAGCCCGAAAAGCGGAAGTGCGAGCAACGCCGGATGGGCCCGCGCGAGCACCAGGGCGGTAACGATCACCTGGACCGGCATCGACAGGTTGAAGGTAAGGGCATCGGGCAGAGCCGACAGCTGCATACGACCGGCCCGCAGCAGCTCGACCTTGTCGGCGTACTCGGCCCGCTCGAAGTGCTCGACGCCCGGGACTCTGCCGGCGAGGTCGACGAGCTCACGGTCGACGGCGTGGCTGACGCTCTCGCGCAGGTGCATGCGCATCGGAAAGGTGACGACCGTGCTCGCGGAGTTCCACACGAGAAAGACACCGAAGAGGATGAGGGCGTTGCGGGCGCTGGCGCGATTCGAGAACACCACGGCGTTGGTGAGCAGACCCAGCGCGACCGAGCGCACCGGGGTCAGCGCCTGCGCGCCGATGCCGAGCCCCATCGTCAGCGCGGTGCGCACGGGGTCGGCCCGCCACGCCACTCCCATGAGCGCTTTCGCTCCCCGGACCCGATCACCCACCGACGGCCACCTCCTCGGACTCGTCGTCGTCGTCGACATAGCGCGATGCCTGCAGCTCGAACATGGTGGCGTAGCGCCCTCCGAGTGCGACGAGCTCGTCGTGGGTGCCCCGCTCGACGACCCGGCCCTCGTCGAGCACCACGATGCAGTCAGCCCGGCGCACCGTCGAGAACCGATGAGAGATGACGATCGTCGTCAGCCCGGCGGTCAGGTCGAGGAAGCGTTCGTAGAGCTCTGACTCGGTCCGGACATCGAGGCTGGCCGTGGGTTCGTCGAGGATGAGCACCCCGGCCCCACCCTCCACGGCGAAGAGCGCACGAGCCAACGCAATGCGCTGCCACTGTCCGCCGGAGAGGTCGGTGCCTCCCGTCAACTGGCGATCGAGGGGGGTCTCCCAGCCGGCGTCGAGGCCCTCGACCAGGTCGAGGACCCCAGCTCGCCGCGCCGACCGATCGAGCGCCTCCTGGTCGTCGGCGATGGCGGGCGCACCGAAGGCCACGTTGTCGCGCGCCGAGAGGTGATAGCGCCGGAAGTCCTGGAAGATCGCGGCGATGCGGGTCTGCCACTCCCCGGGATCGAGGAGGCGAACGTCGGTCCCGTCGACGGTGATGCGGCCCGACGTCGGTTCGTACATCCGCGCCAGCAGCTTGACCAACGTCGTCTTGCCGGCGCCGTTCTCGCCGACGACCGCCAGCGAGCGGCCAGCGGGGATCTCCAGGTCGAGCGCCGCATAGACGTCGGAGTCGCGCCCCGGGTAGCGGAAGGCGACGTTCTCGAATCGGATCGCTTGTCGGGGCAGGCCCGTCGGGTCTTGCGAGCCGGAGGAGACGAAGTCGGACCCCTGCAGCCGCTTCTCCAAGGCGAGCGCCACCGGTAGCGCGGCCACGCCGCGCGAGATCATCTCGTCCTGGTCGCCCACCGCACCCAAGTTGCTGATGGTGAACACGGCCTGGGTCAGCACCACCAGCGCGGTGAGGTCGATGCGTCGGTCGAGCGCAGCTGACGTGATGATGGCGAGCGCGGTCACGGTCGTCGCCGGAGGAAGGACCGCCGCTCCCAGGCTCTTCAGCCGGTTTCCCCGCATCTGCTTCCACACCGGGACCATGACGTCGTCCCACGACCCGTGGAAGCGGGAGGCGAACCACGGCTGCAGGCCGAAGACCCGAACCTCCTTCGCCGCTATCGGGGTGAGCACCGTGTCGCGGAGATAGTTGGAGCGGCGGTGCCGATCGCCCCGATCGAAGATCGACGCCGTGATCTCGTCGTAACGCTTGCGCCAGAACCGCTGCTCGACCACTGCGGCCGCGGCCAACCCGATGGCCAACAGCCAGGAGAACCGGGCGACAAGAGCCACGCCGCCGATGGCCCCGAGCCGGATCGACCAGATGCCGACCATGCCGCGGAGGGCACCACCGGGGGTGTAGCCGGTGACCAGTCCCTCCGCCTTGGTCACGTCGTCGAGGATCTCGGGCTCCTCCAAGTGACGGATACCGGTGGGCGCCAGGATCGCCGCCATCACCCGCTCGGACAGCGAACGATCGAGACGACGCGACAGAGCCGCCGTGGCCTGGTTGAACAACGGGAGCACCGCGAACTGGAAGGTGTAGACGCCCGCCAGCACGGCCAGAGCCCGCAACAGGTGCCGGCCCGAATCCGAATGCAGACCGTGCTTCACCGCCGCCGGGACCGACCCGACGAGCCCCCCGGAGGCCAACGTCGTCGCCGTCGGCATGGCGGCGGTGAGGACGACGGTCAGGAGGGCGATCGCCGACAGGCGGCCGTGCACCCCGGGAAGCTGGCGAAGGAGAAGGAGGCGGGGCGACCGAAGCACCCGGCGAGGATCGGAGAACGCGACCAACCGGCCCGTCCAGGACGGGGTCGCCGTCACGACAGCCTCTTCCGCCGCTGCTTCGCCCGCCACTGCCTCTCCCGCCACCCAGCCAGTGTTTCGGGATCGGCGCCGGAGTTCCTCCTATTTACGCCAAACGGACCTATTGGAAATGACAACGTTGTAATTGTCACACCCGCCTGGGAACATGGAGGCATGGCTCTGATGACTTCTTCCGCACCGTCATCGACCACGAGCCTGGAGACGGCGGCGGCCCGGCTGGTCGCCCTCCTCACCGGTGGCGGCACCTCGCTGGCCGACCCGAATCCGAACAGCAACCTCGAGTTCGAGGCCATAATCGGGCTGCGGGCCCTCGCACGCCGCCCGGCACCGGCCGACGTGTGGGCCGTCGACGGTGGTCAGGCGCTCGTGGCCGATGCCCGCTGCGTGCAGCTGCTCGTGACCCGCGCCGCGCGGGTCCGGTTCTCGCGCGGTCGATCCGTTCTCGAGGAGGAGGGGCCGCTGCGGGCGGCCGTGCTCGGCCTCGGTGAGGGTCGCGCCGCGCGCGCCGGCCTGGCCCTCGACGGCTTGGCGCCCGACTGTTCCGTCGACGTCAACCTGCTGCGCGACCGGTGGGAATGGGATGCGGTCGAGCGCTGCATCGACGAGGCTGGGCCCGGCGCGCTCGTGCTGGTCGACGGTGACCTCCAGCCCGACTGGCGTATTCCGTCGACGTTCCTCGCCCGGCTGCTCGATCGGGCCGCCGAGGCGGGCGTCATCCTCGCCGGCGTCACCAAGCACTCGTCGCTCTCCCGGGGCGGCGCCCCGCTGTTGGGCCAACTCGAGATCGAGGCGGCCGAGCAGTTCGGCGAGCGGGCGCTGTGGTGGGCTCCTCTCGCCCGCACCCGTCCCGACGTCGGCGAGGGCATCCAGGTCGTGGCCGCCCG
>JBKJLN010000483.1:0-3557 GCA_046596935.1 Acidimicrobiales bacterium | reverse complement strand
CTCGCTCGCCCGCAGGAGCGGCACGGCGGCGCGGCACGTCCGCCACATGGCCCGTAGGTTCACGTCCATGATCCGGTCGTAGGCGTCGTCGGCGAGGTGGTGCGGCGGCCCGTCGCCGGCGCCGATGCCGACGTTGTTGTGGAGGATGTCGATACGTCCCGAGAATCGTTGAGCGGCGGCGGCGGCGATACCTGCGCACGCCTCCTCGGACGCGGCGATATCCGCGATGTGCACGGCGACCTCGGCCCCCTGTACCTCCTCACGAATCAGTCGGGTCGTCTCCTCGACCGACTCGAGGTCGCGATCGACGAGCAGGAGGGAGGCTCCTTCCTGGGCGAAGCGGATCGCCGTCGCCCGCCCGTTCCCGACGGTTTCGCCCATCGTCTGGCCAGCACCCACGACGACCGCCGTCCGTCCCGCCAGACGACCGCCACCAGGTACCGCAGATCGAGACATGGGCACGACCCTACGGCTGCGGGCGTCAGACGAAGCGAACGCCGGCGACGGCGAGCATGCGCAAGACCGGGCCGTCGACGATGCCGAACGGAACGGTCTGTCCGTCGGATCGGATGAGCCAATACCCGTGACCGTCGGCGCTGCGGACGAGCGCCTTCACTGGCGCGCCCTCCTGCCCGGCCGCCGAGCCCTCGAACTTGGCGTCGCCGAAGGCGAAGACGCCGCCGTCGGCCGCCGTCAGCCAGTACCCAGCGCCAGACGACGTCGCGGTGATGGCCACGATCGGCGATCGAAGCGCGCCCACCTCGACGGCACTGCCGAAGAACGTGGCATCTCCGAACGCGTAGACACCACCGTCGGCACCCACGAGCCAGTAGCCGCGTCCGGTCGCCGTTCGCGCGCCCCCGACGATGGCGGCGTTCAAGGGCGAGCCGACGGCGCTGCCGGCGAACACCGCGTCCCCGAAGGCGAGGGAGCCACCGTCAGCGGTGAACAGGTTGTAACCATCGCCCGACGGCGTGACGGCGCCACCCACGATGGGCGCGTTGAGGTCGAGGTCGGCGGCGCTCCCGGCGAAAGCGGCATCGCCGAAGCTGAACACGCCGCCTTTCGAACCGAACAAGGCGTAGCCATTGCCACTGATGGTCTGCGATCCCCCGACGATCTTCTCCTGGAGATGCAGGTCAGCGGCGCTCCCCTCGAACGGAGCGCCCCCGAAGGCGAACACCCCGCCGTCAGCACCCACGATCCGATAACCGCCGTATCGCGACGGGAACCCGCCGACGGTGGGGGGAGCGGGTGCGGGCTCCGAGGCGGCACGGTGGACGGTCGTTCTCGACGCCGACGAACGCGACACCCGGGGCGCTGTCGAGCGCTCGACAGGTGCTCCGCTCACCGCAGGAGAGGACGCGGTAGAGGTCGCAGGAGAGACCGTGCCATTGGTGGTCGCAACCCTTGGTGCGGTACTCGACGCGCGAGCAAACATCTGGGTCACCCAGACCCGGCCGTCGGAGCCGGTGACGACACCCACGCCGGCCAGGTTGAAGTTGCCGAGGATGTTGGCTCGGTGGGTGGCCGACTGCATGAACATCGAGTTGACGGCCGCGACGCTGTCGCCGACGCCGACGTTCTCACCGACGCCCTGCCATCCGGCTACCACCGTTGCGATCTTGGCGGCGAGATTGCCGCTGTGGAACAAGGTGTTGGATGCGGCCATCTCCGCCGAGTGGGCCCGGGCGAGGCTGGCGAGTCCGCTGTGATCGGCCACTGGCGCCAGACCGGCGCCGGCGCGCTGTGCATTGATGAAGGACACGTCGCCAAGGGCGGGAGCGGCCATGAGGACGATGGCCAGACTGGCGGCCGCCACGGCCCCGGTGATGCGGGCGAGAGGGCGACGGGACGTGACGATTACGACGGCGGGCATGGGAAGGAAGGGGTCTCCGACGGAATGGAGGGCCGCACCTGGAGGTGCACCAGGCCCTGCGGTAGACGCCAGCCCCGAAGGGCCCGCGTCGGGGATTGCCCGAGACCCTAGACGTCCGATCTTCCGCTACCGGGCATCGTCGATCGCTCTACGACGTTGGGTGTGCGGCTGCCTCCGGAGCGTGGCCGGACCGCAGCGTGTTCTCGGTCACGACCCGTGGATCGACGAACTGCAGGAGGTAGTCGGGGCCGCCGGCTTTGGAGCCAACCCCCGAGAGCCCGTACCCCCCGAAGGGCTGGCGACCGACCACGGCGCCTGTCGTGCCCCGATTGACGTAGACGTTCCCGGCCCGCAGCTCGCCGGTCACCCGGTGGATGTTGGCCGGCGATCGGGAGATGATCCCGCCCGTCAGCGCATAGTCGGTGTCGTTGGCGACGGCGATGGCTTCGTCGAGGTCGGCGACGCGCAGCACGGTCAGGAAGGGCCCGAAGATCTCCTCGGTCGCCACCCGGGACGAGGGCAAGGCGTCGACGACGATCACCGGCTCGACGAACCAGCCTCCCGCAGGTACCTGTTGGTCGACTCCGTGGACGATGTGACCTTCGGACCGGGCCAGGTCGAGGTAGCGCCGGATGCGATCCTTGGCGTCAGCGTCGATGACCGGCCCGACTTGCACGCTCATGTCCCGCGGGTGGCCGATGCGGAGCTGACCGGTGGCCCCGATGAGCCGGCTCACGACGTCGTCGTAGACGGCGTCGAGGACGATGAGACGGCTGGTCGCCGAGCACTTCTGGCCGGCGAACCCGAAGGCCGAGGTCACGGCGGCGGGGACGGCTTGATCCAGGTCGGCGTCCTCGTCGACGATGAGCGCGTTCTTGCCCCCCATCTCGGCGATCACCCGCTTCACGTGCCGTTGGCCAGGTCGGTGGCGAGCCGCCGTTTCTGTGATGGCCAGGCCGACCTCTTTCGATCCGGTGAAGGCGATCACGGCGACGTCGGGATGCTCGACCAGTCGGGCGCCGACCTCCTCGCCGAGCCCCGGAAGGAATGACAGCACCCCCGGAGGCAGTCCGCCGGCCTCGAACGCCTGGAAGAGCCGATAGGCGACGGCGGGCGTCTGCTCGGCCGGCTTGAACAGCACGCAGTTCCCGGTCACCAACGCCGCACTCACCATGCCGCAGGGGATGGCGAGGGGGAAGTTCCAGGGGGAGATCACCGTGACCAACCCGCGAGGCGCGTAGTGCAATCGGTTCTGCTCACCGGGCGGCGACTCGACGACGCCCCCGCCGGCCAGCCGCAACATCTCCCGGCCGTAGTACTCGCAGAAGTCGATGGCCTCACAGACGTCGCCGTCCGCCTCTTTCCACGGCTTCCCCGCTTCGAACACCTCGAGGGCGGCGATCTCGTCACGGCGGATTCGCAACCAGTCGGCGGCGCGGAAGAGCACCGCCGCGCGATCGCCCACCGGCGTCTTCCTCCACCCGATCCAGGCGGCGTTGGCAGCGGCGACAGCCGCGTCCGCCTCCTCGGCGCCACACGACGCCGAGACGGCGACGACCCGTTCGATGTCGGAAGGATCGACCGATGCGATCGTTGCCGCCGTCATCACCTCGCGCCCGGCGATGACGGCGGGAACCCGGATCGTGGCGGCAGTGGCGGCGTGCTCGACCGCTTCGGC
>JBKJLN010000481.1:0-7120 GCA_046596935.1 Acidimicrobiales bacterium | reverse complement strand
CCCCACTGGCCAGCCCCGTGGGGCCTCGACGCCGACCCCGTGCATCAGCTGATCATCGACGAGGAGCTCCGCCGTGCCCGGGTGACGCGACCGTCGAACACCATCGGGTTCGGGTGGGGGGGGCCGACCCTCGTCCACGCCGGAACGCAGGAGCAGAAGGACCGCTACCTCTGGCCGCTCCTGGCAGCCGAGGAGATCTGGTGCCAACTTTTCAGCGAGCCCGACGCCGGCTCCGACCTCGCCAACCTTGCTACTCGCGCCACTCGAGATGGCGACACGTACGTGGTCAACGGGCAGAAGATCTGGACGTCGCTGGCCCACAACTCGCAGTTCGGAATCCTCATCGCCAGGACGAATCCCGATGCCCCGAAGCACAAGGGCGTCTCCTACTTCATCTGCCCGATGGATCTGCCGGGCATCGAGATTCGGCCGATCATCGAGATGACGGGCGGGCACACCTTCAACGAGGTCTTCTTCGACGATGTGCACCTCCCGGCCGAGAATCTCGTCGGTCAGGAGCACGAAGGTTGGGGTCTGGCCAAGGTGACCCTGGGCAACGAACGGGTGTCGCTGTCGGGCGAGGGCGCGCTCTGGGGGCGGGGCCCGACGGCGGGCGACCTCATCGCCAAGGTGATCGACAGCGGCGGCTGCAACGACCCGTTGCTGCGCCAGCGGTTGGCGGCGGTCTACACCGAGGCGGAGGTGCTGCGACTCATCCGCCTGCGCACCGTCAGCGCCGCCATCAAGGGCAAGCCGCCGGGCCCGGAAGCCTCCGTCCGCAAGGCTCTGGCCGACGAGCACGGGCAACACATCATGGGCCTGGCCAAGGATCTCGCCGGCACCGCCGGAATGTTGAAGGAGGACTCGATGTGGCACTACGGGTTCCTCTTTGCGCCCGCCTTGACGGTCGGCGGCGGTACGTCGGAGGTGCAACGCAACATCATCGGCGAGCGGGTACTGGGGCTTCCGCATGACATCGACGTCGACGCCGGGCAGACTTGGGCCGAAGCGCGCACCAAGGGGGGACGCGCATAGAGGAGTTGCTTGCCGTGGCCATCACCGACGTCGCTGCCATCGTTCGCACCCACGGCGCCGAACGGCCCGATCAGACGGCCATCGTCTACGAGGATCGCGCCATCACCTGGAGCGAACTCGACCAGCGCTCCAATGCCTTGGCTGCGGGACTCGTCGCCGCCGGCGTCGGCGTCCAGGACCGCGTCGCCCGCATCGACAAGAACGATCCGTCGTACTACGAGATGCTCTTCGGGGCGGCCAAGGGCAACGCCGTGCTCGTCGATGTCAACTGGCGGCTGGCGGCTCCCGAGATGGTCCAGATCGTCAACGACGCGCAAGCGAAGGTGCTCTTTGTCGGACCCGACTTCATTCCGGTGATCGACAAGATCGAGAGCGAGCTCACGACCGTCGAGAAGATCGTCGTCCTCGGCGAATCGGCAACCCACGACTCCTATGAGCAGTGGCTCGCCACCAACAAGGGCGCCGCCGACCCCGGGGGTGTGGCCGAAGGGAGCGACGTCGCCCTCCAGCTCTACACGTCGGGAACGACCGGCCTTCCCAAGGGCGTGATGCTCACCCACGACAACCTGTTCGGATTCGTGAACGAGGTCGCGCCTTCGTGGGGCTTCACGGGAGATTCGGTCTCCATCGTGGTCATGCCCCTGTTCCACATCGCCGGCAGTGGCTGGTCGATCGCCAGCATGGTCATGGCGGCCAAGTGCGTCCTGTTGCGCGAGGTCGACCCGACGGTCATCCTCCGCAAGGTCGAAGAAGAGCGGGTCACCCACGCCATCTTCGTGCCCGCGGTCCTGCAGTTCCTGCTCCTGACGCCGACGCTGGCCACCACCGACCTGTCGAGCTTCGAGCTCATCGCCTACGGCGCCGCCCCCATCACCGAGAAGGTGCTGCGCGGTTCGATGGAGGCCTTCGGTTGCAAGTTCGTCCAGGTCTACGGCCTCACCGAGACCACCGGCGCCATCGTCCAGCTCGACGCCGAGGATCACGATCCCGACAACCGGCCTGAGCTGCTGCGCTCGTGTGGCAAGCCCTATCCGTGGGTCGAGGTCCGGGTCGTCGGCGACGAGGGCGAAGACGTGACCGCCGGAGAGGTCGGCGAGCTCTGGATCCGGTCGAAGCAGGTCATGAAGGGCTACTGGAACAAGCCCGAGGAGACCGCCGCCGCGCTGACCGAGGATGGCTGGTTCAAGACCGGCGACGCCGGCTACGTGAAGGAGGGCTACCTCTACCTCCACGACCGCGTGAAGGACATGATCGTGAGCGGCGGCGAGAACGTCTACCCGGCCGAGGTCGAGAACGCCCTGATGGCCCACCCGGATGTCGCCGACGTCGGCGTCGTCGGTATTCCCGACGAGCGCTGGGGGGAAGCCGTCCACGCCATCGTCGTCAAGGCCGAGGGCACCGACCCCGAACCCCAGGCCCTCATCGCCTTCGCCCGCGAGCGTCTCGCCGGCTTCAAGTGCCCGAAGTCGATCTCCTTCACCGACGTCCTGCCCCGCAACCCCTCCGGCAAGATCCTCAAGCGCGAGCTCCGCCAGCCGTACTGGGCCGGCCGCGAACGCCAGATCAACTAGCGGGGCGAAAAGCGCCGGGGCCGGTGAGCATGCCGGCGTGCCAACGCGACGGGGTGGCGAGCATCGCTCGGGGATAGTCCTCGAAGAGCCAGCGGCCGAAGTTGCGGCGGGTCCAGTCGGACGAGCCGGCGATGCGGACGGCAAAGCGGGCGCCCTTGCGGTGGCGGAGCGCCCTGGACAGCAGCACGGCCAGTTTGTGGTCGACAGCCAGGGTCGAGTGCACGGCTCGCTCGTAGCACTCCGCCACTCGGCGCGGATCGGAGGAGCCGCCGGCAAGGATGGCCTCGGCCGCGAGCACGCCCGTCTCGAGCGCTTGGCCGATGCCTTCGCCGGTCATCGGGTCGGTGGCGCGGGCGGCATCGCCGACGAACAGAGCCCGACCGCCGATGGCGGTGAGCGCGGTCGAGTCGATCCGTGCCGGAATGGGCCAGGCCTTGTGAGGCGACTCGGGGGTGGCGTCGGGACCGAGGACGGCGGCGATGTGCGGACGAGCCAGGATCTCAGGCCATTGCGCCTTCATCGACTTGGTCGGCGCCCCCGGCGCGCGCTGGATCCCGTAGCCGACGTTGGCCCCGCCACCGGGCAGCGGAAACGACCAGGCATACCCGGGAAGAAGATCCGGCTCGAACCAGACCCACAGCTGCGAGGCCGCCGCTGGTCCGACCGAAGTGAAGTACTGACGGAAGGCGTGCCACTCGCCGAGGTACCCGCGTTCGTCACCGGCCTCACTCGGACCGAGCAGGAGCTTCCGGAGGGTCGACCACATCCCGTCAGCGCCGATGGCGTATCGGGCTTCGAGCGGCCCGATTCCCTCCCGGTCGAGCACGACCCGATCGTCGAGGGCTTCGGCGTCGGTGACGGCGCACCCTTCCCGGACGTCGACTCCGTGGCGGCGGGCGACATCGAGGAACGCGGCGTCGAGGTCGACTCGACGGGCAACGGCGGCGTAGGTGCCGGCATCCCGAGGGAGCGGAAAGCGCACGGTCCGGCCCGATGGTGAGCGGACGTGCACGTCGTCGACCGTCTGCCAACTGGCGACCTCTCCAGGGCGTAATCCGAGCGCTTCGTAGCGACGCAAGGCGCCGGTGGTCAGGCCGTCGCCACAGCACTTGTCGCGAGGGAAGGTCGCCTTGTCGAGGAGCACGACGTCGCGGCCGGCCCGGGCCAGGGTGATGGCAGCCGCCACACCGGCAGGCCCGCCACCGATCACGGCGACGTCAGTCGTGGGCACGGGCGGAGAAGGTTACGCGGCGAGCGGTCGCCGGACTACGCCGGGCCGTCGACGTTGATGACGGCGTCGCCGCCGGCGCCGGCCCGTACGACGACGGCGCTCGACGGCACGGACGTCGGGTTCGCCTCCCGGTGGACGGCCCCGGCCGGCACGTAGACGAACTCGCCGGGCCCGGCTTCAAAGGCATCGCCGCCCCCGGAACCGAACTCCATCCGCATCACCCCGGAGACGACGTAGATCGTGGTCTCGTAGCTGCCGTGGTGATGCCAGCCCGATGATGCTCCTGGCTCGGTGCGAACGGTGCCGCTCCACATGCCCTGGGTGTCGACGGCCACCTCGCGCCTCATGCCGGGAGTCTCTGGCCCCGGCTGGAGACCGCCGACGGGCACGTGGCGCAACGGCGCATCGGGAACGCCCGTCACTTCGCCAGCACCGACCGGAGGGCACCGTCGAGGTCGGGGTGGGTGAAGGTGTAGCCACTCTTCTCCGCCACCGTCGGCAACGCCCGTTGTCCGGCGAGGATGACCTCCTCGGTGAGCCCGCCGCCCATGACGAGGCCGAGCGCGAACTTGGGAACGGGGAGGACGGTGGGTCGACCGAGCACCTTGCCGATGGCCTTGGTGATCTGGGCGTTGGTGGCGGGATTGGCGGAGCAGGCGTTGACCGGGCCGGAGATGTCGCTCGTGAGCAGGTGGGAGATGAGGCCCACTTCGTCATCGAGGCTGATCCAACTCCACCATTGATCGCCTCGTCCGAGCTTGCCGCCGAGGCCGAGCTTGAAGATCGGCAGGACTTTGCCCAGAGCGCCACCCTTGCCCGACAGGACGATGCCGGTGCGGAGGTGCACCGTGCGGATGCCCGCTTGCTCGGCGGGTGCCGTCGCCGACTCCCACTGCTGGCAGACATCAGCCAGGAACCCCGATCCCCGGCTGCTGGTCTCGGTGAGGATCTCGTCGCCTCGCAGGCCGTAGTACCCGATGCCCGAACCGCTGACCAGGACCGAAGGCTTGGGGTCGAGCGCCGCCATCGTCTCTGCCAGAAGGCGCGTGCCCTTCACGCGACTGTCGAGGATCTTCGCCTTCTGCTCGTCCGACCATCGTTTGGTGCCGATGCCCTCACCGGCGAGGTGCACGGCGCCGTCGATGCCGGCGAGCGCGTTGGCGTCGATCGTTCCCGCCGCCGGGTCCCACCTGACCTCGTCGGTTCCCTTCGGAGCCGATCGAACCAGGCGCACGACGTCGTGGCCATCGGCCCGGAGTCGCGGAAGGAGGGCGGAACCGATCAGACCGGTACTGCCAGAGACGGCGATACGCATGGCATGAACCTACGCAGCACCGCCGAGCTATGCGCAGGCCACGGTGGCCTGGCGGATCAGTTGACGGTCTTGGAGTCGACCTGGTGGATGCGGCGGGCCAGCCCGACCAACAACTTGTGTGCCAGCGTCGGCACGAGGTCGAGCAGGGCGCTGAACTCGCGCTGGCCGAGGATCAGCGCGTCGATCGAGGTCTCGGCCTTGACGGTGGCGTTCCGCGGCGCCCGATCGAGCAACGAGAGCTCGCCGAAGGACTCGCCGGGGCCGATCGTGTTGACCTTACGGCCGTTGCGGTGGACCGTCGCCTTGCCGTCGATGATCACGTAGAACTCGTAGCCGACGCGACCTTCGGTGGTCATCTCGGTGCCGGCTGGGATGGTGAGGTGCTCGGAGTGCTTGGCCACCAGGGCCAGATCCTTCTTCGAACATGCAGAAAACAACGGCACCTTCGTGAGGTATGCCAGTACGTCGTCCCGCCGTGCCATGTGAGCTCCCCAGGAATTGATGAAGTCGACAGTCAATCCGGCGACGGTCGCTCCCGTCAACGACGCTTCAGCAATCGACGCCCTCCGCGGGTCGATACCGCGCCACGACCTTGTCGACGGCCGTGTGTCCGTCGGCGAGATAGGTGCGCGTGCGCTCGGTCGTCACCCGTTTGCAGGCGCCGCTCGGAGCCTCGGACTGCCCGGTCTGCGCGACCTCGGCGAACCGGGTCGAATACAAGGTGACGGTGAGGGTGGTCTCGGTGTAGGTCGGCCAGATCAGCACGCCGTAGTCCGACGTGTTCTTGATCTGAAGGTCGGGGTGGGGGAAGCCCATCGTCGCCTCGCGGCCGTAGGGATACCGGGAGATGTAGAGGCTGTGGCTCTGGTACTCGCCGAAGTCGAGCGCCCCGAAAAAGGCGGCGTTGAACAGCGTCGTCGCCATCTGGCTGATGCCACCGCCGACGTCCTCGTTGTGCTCGCCGTCGGCGATGACCGGCGCGATGACGAAGCCCTTCTCGACCGTGCGCTTGCCGATGGTGTCGTTCATCGAGAACTTCTCGCCGGGGAGGATGAGCTTGCCCCGCAAGAGATCGGCGATGCGGTGGATGTTCTGCACTCGAGGTTCGCAGCACCGGTGTTTGGTGGTGAAGACCCCGGTCGGCTCCTTCACGCCGAGCGCCTCCGCCTTCTCCACCGTGAGCTTGGGCGGACGGTCCACCAGCGGCAGTGACGGAATCACCACGGGTTGGTCGGCGAGAAGGCGGGTCTCGACGAGCCGAACCGACTCGTCGGCGCAGCACTTCGTGCCCGATCGTCCGGGGGTGATCTGCACCCCGCCGTCGACGACCGCGAAGCTCGACTCGACGGCGGGCTCGCCGGCGTCCTTGAGGAGCTTGGTCAGATCGGCAAGCGTGGCCTCGGGCTTCAACTTCGGCCGGATGGCCTCGTCGCGCACCTCGCTCGTGACCCACGAGCGAAGCGTGGCGACCGGCACCGTGGCATTGACGCCCCCGGAGGTGACCGAAAGGGGCGAGGAGATCTTGGCTTGGACAACGGCCGCGACCCGGGCGGCCTCGGCCTCGGGAAAACGAGGCTCCACGTCGCCTCGATCGACTTCGACCACGATCGTCTGGCCCGAGATCGCCGCCGCCGGAAGGTTCTCGATCACATCACGGGCGTCGATGCCGGAGCCGGGCTTGCCGGGAATGGCATGGAGTTCCCCGTCGGCGTACCCGATCGAGGGCTCGGTCGGAGCCGTGCGCGGTCCGCGGTCCTTGGCGTCGACGGTTTCGAACACGCGCCGCTCGTCGACCGAAACCTGGACCGGAGCGCGGCGTTGGCCCCGCCACGATCGGATCCAATCCTTGAAGCGCTTCGGCAGGCCGCCGGTACGACCGATGTCGAGCGCCGATCTCGTTGTCTTGCTCTCGTTCACCTCCACGCCGAGGTCGGCTGCGGGGGCGACAAATCCGCCGTCCGGTGCGCG
>JBKJLN010000464.1:0-3263 GCA_046596935.1 Acidimicrobiales bacterium | reverse complement strand
CGTCGACCTGCGCTTGCCGGCGGGTTCGGTGGTCGCCATCGTGGGTGAGAACGGCGCCGGCAAGTCCACGTTGGTGAAGTTGCTGGCCAAGCTCTACGAACCGACTGACGGTCGAATTCTCGTGGACGGCGTGGACCTCGCTTCCGTCGACGCTGTGGCCTGGCGCGAACGGATGGCCGGCGCCTTCCAGGACTTCGTTCGCTTCGAGCTGCCGGCGCAGAGTTCGGTCGGGCTCGGCGACCTTCCTCGCGTCGACGATCCCCTGGCGGTGACCGGCGCGGTCGCGAGAGCCGGCGCGATCGATGTCATCGAGCGCTTGCCGGAAGGACTCTCGACGCAGTTGGGCCCGAGCTGGCCGGGAGGCGTCGACCTCTCAGGCGGCCAGTGGCAGAAGCTGGCACTCGCTCGTGGCCTCGTCCGCGAGGAACCCCTTCTCGTCGTCCTCGACGAGCCGACTTCCGCTCTCGACGCCGAGACCGAACACGCCTTGTTCGAGCGGTTCGCAGAGCAAGCCCGGGTGTCGTCTGATGCCGGCCGTGTGACGGTACTCGTCTCGCACCGATTCTCCACCGTACGGATGGCCGACCTCATCGTCGTGCTGTCCGGTAGCAAGGTCGTCGAGGTGGGAACCCACGAAGAACTATCGGCTCGCGGCGGGACGTACGCCGAGCTCTACGCCATCCAGGCAGCCGCATACCGCTGAGAGCAGCACCCAGAGCAGCCGGGCTTACTTCTTCGGTCCGTACTTCTCCCCGACGTACTTGGACATCTTGTTGGCCCCGGCGAACACGTCCCGTACCTGGCGGCCGAGCCCAGCCAACGAGTCGGGCGGCGGCCCGAAGAGCGCCCCGACAGCGGAGTCGCCGAGTGCGAGCTTCAACCTGGGCTGACCTCCGAGAGCGTTGACCCGGTCGTTGAGGTAAAGCGTCTGCATCCGGTCGACGTGCCGGTTCCACCACACGAGGTGGCTCGCCAGCCGCTGCTTGATCTCGGCGTGCTGGTCGATGAGATCGGGGTCATCGAGCAGCTGCATGTCGGCCAGCATCGCCTTGGCTTCGATCGACGCCGCGTCCTCGCAGATGTGGATGAAGTCGAGGGCTGCCTCCTTGACGTTGCGCTCCCCGGCCCATCGGATCATGGCGGCCGCCCCGGAGATGCCCTCGATCTCTGCCGCGATGATGACGCCAATGGCGGCGAACATCGCGCCGCCGGCTGCGCCCCCCGCAACCGCGGCGCCCGCTTGCAACCCTGCGTTGATGGCCTCCTGGAACGCCGCCGCATAGTCGCCCCGGTCGATGGCGTCGGCGATCTTGATGATGCTCACGGCGATCCCGACCACGATCGCCGCGCTGCCGACCTTGCTGAGCACATCGAGGTGCTTGGTGGCCCACTCACCGACGCCCTTCCACTTCGCCACCATTTCGACTGCGCCTTTGGCCAGCGCCTTCTTGCCCTCGCGCTCGGCGATGGCCTTGATGGAGTTCAGGCTGATCGAGTACACCGCCTGCCGGAGGCCGAGGACCTTGTCGAGGAGGTCGGCCGTCGTGGCCGACCTCGAGAGCAGGCCCTTCTTCTTGAACTCTTCCAGCTTTCCGGCGGCCTCGCCCGGGTTCTTGGCAAGGTCCCAGATGGCACCGCCGAGGTCCTCGCTCATGCCCGCGGCCTTGAAGAAGGCACCCATCGAGGCGCCCGCACCCAGGGCGATGGCCTTGTCGGCGATGTCCTTGGCGACGATCAGGTCCTTGGCAACGGCCCGGAGCTGGCTGGCGGCGATCCCCTCCCTGGGGTCGGCCAACGTCACCTTGGTGAGAGCCGCGTTGTGCTTCTCGCTATAGAGCCCGCCTTGGACCAGCTTCTGGCCGATGTCGAGGAGCAGGTTCTTCGTGTCGCCGGCCTTCTGGGTCTCGAGGGTGACCACGATGTCGGCCCCGATCGTCTTCCAGATGGCGACCGACTCTTTCGCGGAGCCACGAGTGCGGGCAAGGATGAGCGCCTTGCGCAGCTGCTCGAGGAGCCCGAGGTGGCGCTTGCTCAGGCCGGGCGCGAACTTCACCGCCTTGAGGGCTGCCTGCTGCGAGATGTTGACCTTGGCGATGTCGGACGGCACTACGCCGCTGGTGAGGTCGTACCAGGTCTGGTCGATCACCTCGACGAGCTGGCGCACGCCGTCAGTGAACTGGCTCACCGAGTCGACGGTGCCCGTCTTCACCCCGCCGGTCTTGACCCAGCGATCACCAACGGCATCGATGTTGTCGACCATCACGGTGAGTTGACCGGCGGGGATCTTCAGTCGCCGGCCGGCGTCGACGCCGGCCATGAGCTTCGCGACGAGGGTCGGCCACTCCGTCTGGGCCGCCCTGCGGGCGGCCTTGTCGCCCTGCGACTTGATCAGCACCCGGCGCACCCGCTCGAGTGTGGCCCGGTGCTCGTCACTGAGGTCGGGGCCGAACTTCGGGCCGTAGGCGCCACGAGCTCCGCCCTTATCGACGGCGACGGCCAGCTCCTGGAACCCGGTGAGGAAGTCGATGACGTCGTTGCGCTCGCTCTTCGGCAGCTGGGGTTGCTTCGGCTTCACCCGGGGCTTCGTCGCCGTCTCACGCTGGATGCCGAGCAGCTGGCAGACCGCGGCGTTGCCGGCGTCGCGCTGGAACTGGAGAAGGCGTTCGTGGTCGGGGCGGGCGTCGGGCTGGTCGAGGACGGCGACGGCGCCGGCACGCGCCGGGACACCCCCGTTTTCCCTCTCTCGGTGCGCCTTCGTCGTCACCCGCACCTCCCAGGGCCCACCCCGCGCAGACCTGCCTCTCCAGGGTAGGCCCGATAGGCGCAGCGTGCCCCCGATCGTCGCTTCCGGAAGCTTGGCGGAGGTCCGTTGCCGGGGCCGCTCGAGAGATGAGCCACACTTGGGAATGCGCTTGCCGCGGCTTGTTGCTGCGATCTTTCTCACCTCCGCCGGAGTCAGCGCTCTCGTGCTCGCACCGGCCACGCCGGCCGTGGGTGCGCCCACGCTGACGGCCGTCGCCATCACCTGGAACGTTCTCGGGCTCGACAGCAACGACGTCACCAGAGGTCCTGCGACCTATCCAATCGGTACGCGGGTCTGCAACACCGGCGGGGACGCAGCAACGGCCACAAAGGCGACGCTCACCTGGACGACGGCGAATGCCGCGCTCGACCTCGAGGGCTCGGCCATCGTCGAGTTGGGTTCGATCGCGCAGGGAAGCTGTCGGGATGCGTACTGGAATGTCGCCGTCGCTCGGGCCGCC
>JBKJLN010000396.1:0-6337 GCA_046596935.1 Acidimicrobiales bacterium | reverse complement strand
AATCAGCCCAGGGGCTCCGATCGCTGTACGTCTCGCTGACGAGGGCGACCAAGCGGCTGACACTCGTGCACCGGACCCCCCTTCCGTCGGTGCTCGGCCTGTCCGCTCCCGCCGCCGGTCCTGGATCAGAACGAAGCGACTAAGCCGGACTCGAGGCCGGAGCCCTGCGGCTGCGCAGCTTGGCGATCGCGCCCTCGGCCAGGTGGAGGTGGTGGACGCCCTCGTGCACCGCCTCGGCGATGAGGTCGAGGGCGGTCACCTTCGAACCCGTCCGGCAAGCGACCCGAGACCAGGCTTCGGGACGGGCGTGCTGGATCGTGCCGGCCAGCTGATCGGCGCTCACGGTCAAGGCCGCGAGAACCACCGCCGAGCCCTGCTCGTTGGCGCCGGCGGCGGGCGTGACGTGGGTCTCGGGAAGGGTCGGATTTTCCTCGGTGAACACCCGATGCACGCGGAGGTCGAGGGCGTGAATCACGTCGCGGACGTGCCCGGCGTGCTCGAGCGGGCTCCAGCCCCCAGGGGTGGCCCGACCGGTCAACAGAGCCGTCGGGTCTGGTGCTTCGAGGTCGAGAGCGAGCGTCGCCCTCCATTTGGCCGGGAAGGCGAGCAGCGCCTCCATGGAGTCGCTCGGCGTGAGGCCCGGCGTGAAACCGCAGGTCGCGCAGGGTCCGGACATGGCGTAGTCGGCACCCTTGGATCGCAGGACCAGGTTGGTACTCATCATCCTCCTCGGAGACCGCTCGGCACGACCGTGCGGCCCTGTAGTCGTACCCCTTCCGGGCGGTTTGCGGGTTACGGTTCGATTGCAATGTGTGGCCGATTTGTCGCAACCATGGCGCCGTCACAGCTGGCCGATTACCTCGGCGTCGACGAGGTACGTACCGAGGCGCTCGAGGCCAGCTGGAATGTGGCGCCGACCGACCCCGTCTACGCCGTCGCCGAGAGTCGCGACGACCGGCGGCTGCTCGGCTCGTACCGGTGGGGTTTGATCCCTTCGTGGGCCAAGGACGTGAAGGTCGGGGCCCGCATGATCAACGCACGGGCCGAGACGTTGACCTCGAAGTTCCGCCGCACCTACGAGCGGCGCCGATGCCTGCTCCCGGCCGACGGCTTCTACGAGTGGGAGAAGCGAGAAGACGGTTCCAAGCAGCCGTGGTTCATCCACCGATCGGATGGGGCGCCGATGGTGTTCGGGGGGCTGTGGGAGGTCTGGCGGGACCCTGCAGGTCCCGAGGATGGCGATCTCCTGCGCACGTGTTCGATTGTCACGACCGAGGCCAATGCCTTGCTTTCCCGCATCCACGACCGCATGCCGGTGGTGATCGAACCTTCCGACTGGGAATTGTGGCTCGACCGAGGGGTTGCCGATCCGGGGGCCCTGGACCACCTGCTGGCGCCCGCCGATCCTCGGCAGTTCGAGCTCCACGAGGTGTCGACCCAGGTGAACAGTGTGCGCAACAACTCCGGCGACCTGGTCGCCCCCCTGAACCCCCGCTGAGCCCGTCGCCCGGGGTGACAGCCTACCTACTCGTCGGTAGGCTGGACCCATGGATGACCAGGCCCTGCTGGCCGAACTCGAGCCGCTCGCCGGCAAGCTCTTCGACCGCCACGACCGCACTGCGAAGGAATGGTTTCCCCACGAGCTGGTGCCGTGGAGCCGTGGTCGAGACTTCGTCTCTGGGGTCGACTGGGAACCGGACGAGTTGGCCCCGCCGCCGCCAGTACGCAGCGCCCTGTTCGTCAACCTCCTCACCGAGGACAACCTGCCCTACTACTCGATGGAGATCCACGAGATGTTCGGGGCCGGTGGCGCCTGGGGTGAGTGGGCGCGACGTTGGACAGCCGAGGAGGGCCGCCATTCCATCGTGATGCGCGACTGGCTCACCGTCACCCGAGCCATCGACCCCGTGGCCCTCGCACGGGGCCGGATGTCGCAGGTCTGCGGCGGTGTCGTGCCCCATCCGAACAGCGCCGTGAGCGGCCTCGTCTACGTGACATTGCAGGAGCTGGCCACCCGCATCAGCCACTACAACACGGGCAAGTTCCTCACCGACTCCTTCGGCGAGGAGATCATGAAGCGGGTCGCCGCCGACGAGAACCTCCACTACCTCTTCTACCGGGACCTCACGTCGGCGGCGCTCGAGCTCGATCCGTCGTCGGTCGTCATCGCCATCGAGGCCGAGGTTCGCGAATTCGCCATGCCCGGCGTCGGCATTCCCGACTTCGAGAACCATGCCCGGGCCATCGCCAAGCACCAGATCTATGACATGACCATCCACCACGAGAAGATCCTCGTGCCCGTCGTGTTGAACCACTGGAAGGTCGAAGAACTGACCGGCCTGAGCGACGAGGCCGAAGCGGCGAGGGACAAGCTCGTCACCCGCATCGGGCGCATCGGGAAGGCGGCCCGCCGGATGCGCGAGCGCCAAGCGGAGTCCACCGCCGCCTGAACCGGCTGAGCGCCAGACGACGACGAGATTGCACCGCGTCGGCCGCGGGCACACCGCCCCGTAACATTCAGCCCGACCTCCTGGCTGCCGATGGACCAGGGGCGGCGGCGCACCGAAAGATGACCTGATGAAGCAGCGCGCAAAGCGACAAGGGAGCAGGGCCCAGCTGACGGCTGCGCTGATCCTCGTCGTCTCGGGCCTCCTCGCCTGGATGGCGCCGGTGGACGTCAGTGCGCAGGTAGCGGGAACGACAGGTACGTCCAGGGCCCAGGTCGACGAGACGACCACCACGACGGAGTCGCCGACGACCCTCGTGCCCCCCGGCCAAGACCCCCCGCCGACCACGCAACCCCCGACGACCCAACCGCCGACAACTCAGCCGCCTCCCACGACCCAGCCGCCGCCGCCCGGTGGACAGCCCCAGCCAGGCGACGACGCCGGGCCTTCTGAAGTCCCGCAGCAAGTCGTGGTTGTTCCTCCGGCCGAGGGTGACCTCATCCCCGACCCGACGGCCCCGATCCTCCAGCAGATCGCCAACATCACCCTGGCCGAGGTGGCCAAGTCGTTGAAGGCCACCCAGCTCGCCCGGTCGCTCGCCGCCGGCACGACCCAGTCCCTGACGGCCGAGATCGCCGACCTCGAGGGCCGACTGGCGCTGCTCGAGGCCGGAAAGGCGCAGGCCGTCGCCCGCCTCCAGTCGGCCCGGATCCAGCTCAAGAAGCGCGCCGTGGCCGGCTACATGGGCTCACCTGCGGCCCCGATCAACCAGATCCTGGCAGCCAAGGATTTCAACGACCTCTCTCGCCGCTTCGAGCTGCTGTCGTCGGTTCTCGAGTCGGACAAGGCTCGCATCAGCGAGTACAACACCGCTCGGGACGAGGTCGGCACCGAGCTCGAGTCGGTGGTGACCGAACTCGACGCACGGCGCTCGGCGCTCACCGTGTCGGCGACGGTGCTCGAGGGAGCCGATTCGGCCCTGCTGGCCAAGGAGATCCAGCTCTCGGCCGTGAAGGCGGGTAGCGCAGTGGTGGGCGGAGGCTTCGTCTTCCCGATCGGCGGACCCCACTCCTTCAGCGACACCTTCGGGGCGCCCCGCATGTTCGGAACCGAGTTCGCCCACCTCCACCAAGGCACCGACGTCTTCGCCACGTCGGGCACACCGCTGCTGGCCGTCGAGCGCGGCGTAGTCATCCTGGTCGGGACGGACATCCTCGGTGGCACCAAGCTCTGGCTGGTCGGTGCCAGCGGTACCCGCTACTACTACGCCCACCTTTCGGCCTTCGGGGAGGGCATTGTCGAGAACAAGGTCGTTTCCGCCGGGGACGTCGTGGGCTACGTCGGGAACACCGGAAACGCCCTCACCACGCCGGCGCACCTCCACTTCGAGGTTCACCCCAACGGCGGGCCGGCAGTCAACCCCTATCCGCTCCTTCGCATCGTCGACGACGCCCAGAAGCTGCTGATCGCGCGCCAGCCGGCCCAGCCGGGACGTCCCTCGAACTGAGGCTGAGGCTCGACGTCGAGCGGATCTCCTAGTCTTGCAACCGTTCGGTTGCCCGAGGAGGTCACGTGGACGCGGTGTTCGTAGCGCTTGGCGATGGCACCCGACGGCGGGTCCTCGAACTCCTGCGCGCCGGTGGGGCCCGCACGGCGACGCAACTCGCGGGGGAGTTCCCGGTCACCCGCCAGGCGATCGCCAAGCATCTCCAGGTGCTGGTGGAGGCGGGGTTGGTGCAATCGGAGCGAGCCGGGCGTGAGACGCGCTGGGAGGTCACGCCGGAGGCGCTCTCACCGGCGATGGCGTGGATGGCCGACCTCGGAGGAACCTTCGACGACCGCCTTGCCGCCCTCCAGCGGCACCTGGGCGAGCGCCGTACCGAACGGGGGATCGGGATCCGTCCCTCCGCTCCCGTCGGCCTGCCGGCGACCGGTCCACTGCACATCGCCGCCAGCGACCGCCCGACGAAGCCCGGACCTCCGCGTACCCGCGGAACCTGAGCGGATCGGGGGTTCGAGTGCAGTTCTACGACGTGCTCATCGTGGGTGGAGGCTTCGGCGGCACGGCGGCGGCCCGTTCCCTCGAGAGCCGGTTCCGGCATCGAGGTGAGCGGGTGTTGTTGGTGGCGCCGGAGAACTTCTTCACGTTCACGCCTCTGCTTCCCGAGGCCGCGTCGGGCACGCTCGAGCCTCGCCACGCCGTCATCCCCCTCCGACAGCTCCTGCACCGGACCGACGTGATCGCCGGCGAAGTGAAGGACCTCGACTTGAGCGCGCGCACGGCCACCGTTGCCGACCTCAATGCCGAGCACCATCGAGTGAGCTTCCGGCGGATCGTGCTCGCGCCCGGCGCGGTGCCGACGGTGTTCCCGATCCCCGGGCTCCTCGAGCACGCTGTCGGCTTCCGGACGTTGCCCGACGCCATCTGGCTCCGGAATCGGGTCCTGCGCCAACTCGAGGCCGCCGAGGCGACCGAAGACCTCGAATACCGCCGGGAGCTGTTGACCTTCACGTTCGTCGGCGGCGGCTACGCCGGGGTCGAGGCCCTGGCCGAGCTCGAGTCGCTTGCGCGCGACGCCCTCCGCACCTACGACCGGCTGCAAGCACGCGACCTGCGGTGGGTGCTCGTCGAAGCAACGGAGGGGCTCCTACCGGGACTCGATCGCCGCTTGGCGTCGTACTCCGAGGCCCAACTGCGCCGGCGGGGGATCGAGGTGCACCTCCGCACCCGCATGGAGTCGTGCATCGACTCCACGGTCGTACTCAGCGATCCCGCCCTGGCTCCGTACCGGTCGGGCACGATCGTGTGGACGGCGGGACAGCGCCCGAGCCCGATGGCGGCCGAACTCGGGTTGGCGACCGACGAGCGCGGTCGGATTGTCGTCGACGACCACCTCCGGGTGCGGGGGCACGACGGGGTCTATGCGGTGGGCGACGCGGCCGCCGTGCCCGATCCGACCGGAGGAATCTGCCCGGCGACCGCGCAGCACGCGCTGCGCCAGGGCACGGTCGCCGGCAAGAACGTCGCCGCCGACTTCGGGGCCGGAGAAGCCGTTCGATTCGCCTACCGAACGCGCGGGCTCGCCGTCACCCTCGGCAAGCACCAGGGAACCGCCCAGGTGCGCAAGCTCGTGTTCACCGGCCCGTTGGCCTGGTGGATGGGCCGGAGCTACCACCTGCTCATGCTCCCGGGCATCGTCCGCAGACTGCGGATCGTCACCGACTGGACGCTGGCGTTGCTGTTCGCCCGCGACGTCTCGTCCCTCGGCGGTCTTGGCGCTCCAACCCCGCTCTCCGCCGGATCCAGCCCGATGGCGCCGGCCTCGACCTCGGACTGACTCGTGTTCCGGTGCCCGGTGTGCACTTCGGCCCTACGCCGAGGAGAGATTGATCCGCCCGCGCCGTGGCGATGCTCGGCCGGTCACACCTTCGACGTCGCCCGCGAGGGCTACGTCAACCTCCTCATCACCCACCAGCGCCGCCAGCGCGAGCCGGGCGACAGCGTGGAGATGCTTCGGCACCGTCGGGCCTTTCTCGAAGGCGGCTCCTACCAACCGCTCGCCGAAGCGCTGGAGGAGTTCGCCGCTCCCGGTCTCTCGGTGCTCGATGCCGGTTGCGGCGAGGGCCATTACACGCGGAGCTGGCCCGTCGGTCACGAAGGCCTCGAACTCTGGGGCGTCGACATCGCCAAGGCGGCGGTGCGCATGGCAGCCAAGCGCACGGCTGGGCAGATGCGCACGCACTACGCCGTGGCTTCGGTCTACGCCCTTCCGGTGGTCGACCACAGCATCGACCTCGCCGTCAGCGTGTTCGCTCCGCTGCACTCCCAGGAATTCGAGCGGGTCCTTCGACCGGGAGGACGGCTGGTCACCGTCACTCCGGGGCCCGAC
>JBKJLN010000427.1:0-5162 GCA_046596935.1 Acidimicrobiales bacterium | reverse complement strand
ATGGGGATGGCCTTGGCCGCCTGTTCCAGCTTGAGCAGGGCCCGGGCGAGGGGTTCGCCGTCGCCGATGAGGTCGGCGCCGGCGCGGTCAGCTTCGAACTCCCGATTGCGGGACAGGGCCATCTGCAAGAGCCCGGCGGCGATGGGTGCGAGCATGGCCGTGGCCAGCAGCGCGATGGGGTTGGCGCGGCGGTCCTCGTCGTTCCCGCCGCCGCCGAACATGGCGCCCCACATGGCCATGTTGGCCATGAAGCTGATGCCGGTGGCCACCGCGGCGGCCACCGAGCCGATGAGGATGTCGCGGTTGCCGACATGGCTCAGCTCATGGGCCAGCACCCCCCGGAGCTCGTCCCAGGTCAGGATCTCGAGGATCCCGGCGGTGACGGCGACGGCGGCGTGCTCGGGGTTGCGGCCGGTGGCGAACGCGTTGGGCTGACGATCGGGGGTGACGTAGAGCTTGGGCATCGGCGTGCCGGCCCGCTCGGCGAGTTCGCGCACGATGCGGTGGTACTCGGGCATCTCCGCCTCGCTCGCGGGCACGGCCCGGGCGGCCTTGATGGCGAGGCGGTCGGAGAACCAGTACGAGCTCCCGACCATCACCAGGCCAAGGACGAGGCCGATCACGGCACCGCCCCGACCGAACACTGAGCCGATGAGCACCATGAGCCCGCCGAGCCCGCCGAGCAGGACCGCGGTCTTCAAGGTGTTCTTGCTCATCGGCGCACCGTCCTGGGCACGCACGTGTCGAGATCCGACGGCGAGTCGTGGCCGGGGAGGTTGTTGATCACGGCGCGGGGCCCGTCGAGATCGAGGCGCGCCAGACGGACCCGCAGCTGCGGGAACCGCTCGGTGGCGGACTCGGCGGCCATGACCAGCGCGGTGTCGACGGTGGCGGTTTCCGCTTGAGGGCTGGGGAAGGTGGCCGACCCCCCGACCCTGCCGCAGTCCTGGTGGACGACCAGGAACAGCTCGGACGGCCGGTGGAGGTCGCAGGCCAGCGCGACCGCCCGGCAGCGAGGAAACACGCCTGGGGAACCCCCTGCACCGGCGTTGCGCTCAAGAAGCGAGCCGGGTGTCGGCGTCGTCACGTGGGTCATGGCGCCAATCATCGGGTTGCGACCTCCCGGAAGACAACGGCAGACATCGGACGAGATGATGAGGCCGTAGCTTCCGTGATCAGGAGTAATCAGGCCGGAACGGCCTTGGACGGCGGCGGCCGAGTTTCGGCAGCCGACTCGGAGCGAGACAGCGATGCGGCCGGCATTCGGTTCCGGAGTGCGGCAAACTTCGCCCCCAATGGCACCATCATCGGCCGGACACCCAGGGTCGGCTTCAGCCCGGTCCGAGGTCGAGACCCTCGTGGGTCCCGCCGCGTCCACCGCTGAGCGGGTCGGCGGCCAGGCCGCCGACGACGCCCGGGTCGAGGCCGCCCTGCTCGGCGAGCACCTGCCCGCGGTGATCGACGCCGCCCGGGCCGGGCGTCGCCTGGCACGGGCCGACCTCGACGCCTGCCGCCGCCAAGGCGCGGCAGCAGCCGAACACGGCGTCGCCTTATCGGCGGTGCTCGACCTGTACCTGAGCGCAACGTGGCGTCTGTGGGGCGACATCCAAGCCCGGGCGCCCCGGTCGAGCCCGGCGGTCGTGGCGGCGGTGGCGGCGACGCTGTTCCGGGCGGCCGACGACGCGGCCGAGGCGCTCGCCGAGGGCTACGAGCAGGCCCAGCGGCACACCGTACGGTTCGAGGAATCGCTGCGACGAGAGTTCGTCGACGACCTTCTGTCGGGGACGGCGGAGCCGGAGCTGCTGCAGGAACGGGCGGCCCGATTCGGGTTCAACCTCGCCGGCAGCCATGTCGTCGCGGTGGCCCGCACGGACCGGCGCCTCGTCGACGCCGGCCCGGTCCACGGACGGGTCGAAGCCCTCGTGCTCGCCACCTTCGGCGGGCGCGACATCGTGGTCGCCACCAAAGCGGGCCTGCTGGTCTGCGTGTTCCCAAGCACGGCCCGTGACCCCGCCACCGACTTGGCCCACACACTGGAAGAGACCACCGAGGGACCATGGCGGATCGGGGTCGGCCGGCCCGACGCCGGGCCAGGCGGGGTGGCCCGCTCCTACCGCGAAGCACGCCAGGCCCTCGATCTAGCCGACCGGGCCGCGGTGGCCGGCCCCGTCGCCCGCTTCGATGACCTCGTCGCCTACCGGATGCTCGCCGCCGACGCCGGCCTGGCCGCCGAGCTCGTCGAAAGCGTCCTCGGGCCGCTGCAGCGTGCCCGCGGCGGCGCCCAGCACCTCATCGAAACCCTCGAAGCCCACATCGCCGCGTCCGGGAATGTGTCGGCCACCGCCCGAGCCCTCTACCTCAGCCCCCGGGCCGTCGTGTACCGCCTCGAACGCATCGCCAAACTCACCGGCCACTCACCCCAGGACCCCGAAAGCCGCTTCATCCTCGAGCTCGCCGTACGCTCCCGCCGCCTCGCGGTAACGCCCGCTCCCGGCGCCGCCGCGACCACTCCGACCCCCAGCCGACCCCCACGCCCGAAGAAGTCCTGATCACCACCTCAGCCGCGCCGCGGTCTTGACCGACGACGCCCAGGGGTGCGTGCCCGTTCAGGGTCCGCCCGACCCGCGGCCCTTGCGACACGCCGTCGGCCGCGGGTGCTCGGACTACTCCGGATCCCGGCAGGCAGCTCGGCGGGTACTCGTCGGTAGTTGGGGATTGTCGTCGCCGTGTCAGGAGCCGATCCTTTGGGTCATGACCGGTATCCGGCACTGCCCGCGCTGCGAGCTGCGGTTCAGCACCGCCTCGGAACTCGAACACCACGTCGCCGACGAGCACGCCAGGCTCGACGGCGACATCGGATACCGCCGACGTCCGGGAGCCAGCCCGCTGATGGCCTGGCTCCCGGACTGGATGGCCGCGCTCGGCACCCACGGCGCGGCGCGCAACGCGGCCCGCGCCATCGACGGTCCCCGCACCGCGGCGCTCGCCGTGGAACGGCAGCTCGCATCCTTGGCCCCCTCGAGGGCGGACCGTTCCGCTGGTCCAGCACCTGCCGGCGGTCCGCCCCTGTCGCCGCCCGCCGCGACGCACGGTACGGGGGACGTCGATCTCAGGACACACCGGGCCGACCGGTCGAACAGCCTGAGGTAGCCCCCGAATGCCCCAGCGGCGCGCCCAGGACCCGTCACGTCGCGGATCCATCACACTTTATGAACTCCGGATTCCGGCAACGCTAACCCCGCAACCTCGACGGAAGTAGCACGTTGTCTTCGACTTGCCAGCATGGGACCATGACCGGCATGGCACCCTCCGTCACACCATGGTCATGGCAAGCGGGACTCGTCAGGCGCTTCGCCCGCCACTCCCCGACCGTGGCGGCGCTCGCCGCGCTGCTCGACACCCCGCCACGCCCCGTGCTCGCGCTGATCCCCCTGCCGGTGCACAGGACCACCCGCGGGCGATGAGCACGCCGCCGCCGTCCCCCCGGGTCGGCCGTCACCGGCCCTGCCGGTGCCCTCTCGAGCTTCCGTCGAAGGGCGCCGGGCGGACCGCAGGGCCGCCAGTCGAAGGACCGCACGACCTCGCCTACGAGTCCAGCGGGGCGCCGAACCCACCCGCGACGAGACCACGCCGTCGTCACACGATCATCGGCCCACACCGGGGTCCCAACTGGAGCGCAACGGAGTAGATGATCGCCACCCTGACAACCGGCCTGGTCACGGCGGTCGAGACCACCGACGACAAGTTCGTCAACTTCTCGACGCCGACATGGGCGTGGGTCGCCCTCGTCGGCACGATCGTGGTGCTGCTGGTCGCCGACCTGCTCCTCGTGCACCGCACCCCCCACGACATCACCCTCAAACAAGCAGGCATCGAGTCCGCCGTGTGGATCACCCTCGGGCTCTCGTTCACCTTCGTCATGCTCGGCTGGCAGGGCGGCGCCGCCGCCGGCGAGTACCTGTCGGGCTACCTCATCGAAAAGAGCCTGTCGGTCGACAACGTCTTCGTCTGGGCGGTGATCTTCAGCTACTTCGCCGTCCCGCCCCGCTACCAGTTCAAGGTGCTGTTCTACGGGATCTTCGGGGCGCTCGTGCTGCGCGCCGTGTTCATCTTCGCCGGTGTCGCGCTGTTGGAGACCTTCGACTGGATCCTCTACGTGTTCGGGGCGTTCCTCGTCATCACCGCGGTCCGTGTGGCTCGCCACAAGGAAGCGGAGATCCATCCCGAGAACAACCCCGTGCTGCGCCTGGTGAAGCGGGTCGTGCCGTCCACCCACGAGTACGACGGTCAGAAGCTGTTCACCAGACGCACCGGCAAGCTGCTCGCGACCCCGCTGTTCGCGGTCCTGGTCCTCGTCGAGACCACCGACGTCGTCTTCGCGGTCGACTCGATCCCGGCCATCCTCGCTGTGTCGCGCGAACCGTTCATCGTGTTCGCGTCCAACGCATTCGCGATCCTCGGGCTGCGCGCCCTGTACTTCCTCCTCGCCGGGATGGCCAGCAAGTTCCGGTACCTCAACATCGGGCTCGGCGTCATCCTCGGGTTCGTCGGCATCAAGATGATGCTCGTCGAGGTCATCCACCTGCCCACCTGGCTCAGCCTCGGCGTCATCACCTGCGTGCTGACGACGACGATCGTCGCGTCGCTGCGCGCCGAGCAACGTGACCCGTCGTTGGTGGCGCCTGTCGCTGAGACGTCCGACGCCGACCAACCCTGAGCCTCCGCGATGACCCCGCGCCTTCTCGCTGACCGTGCAGGCGGTTCAGCTCGACTACCTCCCGCGCGTCAAGGTGCAGCACACCTCCAAGGACCACCACGGGCAGGTGTACGTCCCGCTCGTCAACTGGGCCCTGATGATCGGATGCGTGGGGCTCGTCCTCGGCTTCCAGACCTCGACCAACCTGGCCGCCGCCTACGGGATCGCGGTGACCAGCACGATGGTCATCACCTCGATCATCTTTTTCGTGGTGGTCCGCAACCGGTGGGGCCGCCCGCATCCGTCGGGCCGAGCGCACGGTGCCGGAGCTCCTCGAGGAGTCCATTGGCGCAGTCGCGGTGGAGGGAACGGCCGTGTTCATGTTCAAGGACGCGGGCATGGCGCCTCCGGCCCTGGTCAACAACCTCCGACACAACAAGGTGCTGCACACCACCACCGTCCTCGT
>JBKJLN010000384.1:0-3443 GCA_046596935.1 Acidimicrobiales bacterium | reverse complement strand
AACAACTGGTAGCCCGACACGCGTTCGCCGAACACCCAGCGGTCGGCGGCGCGCTCGAGACGTCGCCGCAATGGCTGGAACATCGCCATCAGCGCGACCGTCACGGCGATGGCGGGGCCGACGGGCAGCCGGGCACCGGCCGTGATGCCGAGCGTGGCGGCCAGCCCGGCAAAGGCGAAACCGATCACCAAGGTGAGTGCCCCGTAGACGACCGACTTCCGGATCACGACCTCGACGTCGAAGAGCTGGTGGCGCAGGACCGAGATGGAGATGGCGATTGGGAAGAACACGAGGCACGGGGCGGCGGCGTTGAGCGCCGGGCTCAGGACGCCCAGGGCCACTGCTGCGTTGCTAGCCAGAAAGACGAGGCCGAAGAGGATGCCGGCGGCGGTCATCCACCGGAGTTGGAGGTGCTCCTTTGGGGTGGTCGCCCGATCGCGGCGGATTAAGAGGCCCACGATCCCGACCACGTACAGCCAGCCCACGCCGTCGAAGAGCTTCTGGGAGACGGGGTCGAGCCACGCCAGTGCCGGCACGAAGAACGGACTGACTCCACTCGGACGGGGGCGCAGGAGGGCGGGCGTGAGATACAACGTCGAGCGGCTGACCAGCATGAGCAAGGGCGCGCCGAGGGAGAGGCCAGCGAGAGCCCGCAGGGTCCAGCGCCGGAGGGCGTCGTCGATCGACTCGTCGGGGAAGGCCACGAACGTCGCCGCCAAGCCGGCTCCGAATCCGAAGTAGGCCCAGTGCAGCCCGAGCGTCTGCAGCCACAACAGGGGCACCGCGCCGGAGCGATCCTGCACCATCGCCAGCTCGCCGCTGAGTCCCGTGACGATGCACAACATCGACGCCGACACCACCAGGAGCCGGGCCACGAGGTGGTGCGGTCGTCGAGTGAACAGATAGAGGGAAACGGCGAAGAACGGGAGGACGCTTGCCACCATGTTCACTCGGCCTTCGACGAAGCCGTACTGACCGGGAACGAAGATGACCGCGAACAGTCCCGTGACCAGGCCGATGGCGCCGGCCGCCGCCACCGCCCAGATCGCCGCCGTCCGTCCTCGCATCACCCCATGGTGCCCTGCGGGGGCGCTGCGGTGGAAGGGGGAAGCCCACAATGAGGTGTCGGGTACGCCACAATTTCCCCCGTGCTCATCAATATCGCCTTCTTCGTCGTCGGCGTCGCCTTGTGGTTTGGCGTGTCCCGCGATGCCCACGCCGTGGAACAGCGTGTCGGTCGGCGGATCTGGGGACTTTCCAACCGGACGTGGGCCTGGATCGTGGCCATCACCTTTGTTGGGCTCGTCCCCTATGTCGTCGGGCGCATCCAGACCTCGAGCGGACCCTCAGCGCCCCCCAGCTGAGGGCGCACCCGGTTGGCGGCTGCGGTCGGCCCCATGAAGTTGGGTGGCGTGCCCCGTTCCGCAGCCGGGACCCGATCCGTACCGTCGTCCTCACTGCCGGGCGTGGCGCCCAGCGGAGGAGGAACCACGATGAGCCTGTCCACCACGACCGACAACCGACCGTCAACCCCGCAAAGGGTGGCGATGGTCGCCGGCCCTGCGCTGTTGCTGGCGGGTTTCGCCATCCACCCGTCGGACGACGGCGGACCCGCGAAGGTTTTGCAGACGATTTCGAACCACCACGCCGATTGGGTGGCCGCCCACGTGCTGTTGTTCGTGGCTGCCGCACTGCTGATTCCGGCGGTCCTGGCCTTGGGCCGGATGATCACCGGCCCCGCCCGACGGATCGCAGCTGTCGCATCCGGGCTCGTGGTCTTCGCGTCGGTCGGCCTCGCCGGCGCGGCCGCCTTCGAGCAGCTCGTCGGAGTGGCCGCCACGCTGCCCGGTGACACCGCCGCCATGGCCCGCCTGATCGAAGCCGCCGAGAATTCGGCCGCCGTGATGGTCATGCTCGTCGTACCCATCGGGGCCATCGTCATCGGCCTTCTGGCCATGGCTTGGGCACTGTTCCAGTCGAAGGTCGTTCCGAGCTGGTCGGCGGCGGCCATGGCTGTCGCCGCGGTCGCGATGATCGCACCCGAGCCGTTCCGCTGCATTGGCACCGCCCTCTTGCTGTCGACGTTCGTGGTGGCGGTGCGACGGGCCGGCCAACCCGCTCCGGTCGAGCTCCCGGCGACCGAGGCAACCCTGCGCCGCAGCCCGGTGACCGTCGGCTGATCGATCCGGACCGCGCCTGAGCGATTCCACAGCCCCGGCTCTGCCGGGGCTGTGCCGCGTGCGGGGTGCGGGGTGCGGGGTGCCGCTCGACGTGGGCCGACGAGCCCCGCTACGCCTTCACCTCGACCTTGCCGACCATCAACGGATGCAGGACGCAGGCATAGGGATACGTTCCCGCCCTTGTGAAGGTGACGGTAAAGGTGTCGCCGGGGGTGAGAAAGCCCGATGAATGGAAGCCGCCCTTGCCGTCCCAGGCACCGACGTCGACGTGGCGGGGGTTCGGAGGTGAATCCGGCCCGTCGCCCTCGGGCAGGGGTGGAACGTCCCAGGCGACCGGTTCGTAGGATTTTGGGTCCCAGCGCACCGCACCGAGCTTCGAGACCTCGAAGATCGGGAAGTACTTCGGGACGTTGAACGACACCGTGTGCGGGAAACCCTCGAGTGTCCAGGTCACGGGCTTGCCCACCTTCGCCTGAATCGTCGACGGGAAGAACGCGTCGATGGCTACGGCATCACGTTCCTTCCCCGTCGTCCGGCCGGCGAGTGGGAGTTTGGCGTCGCCGAAGGTCCCCTTCTTGGCCCGTCCTACTTGCCGCAGAGCTCCCTTGGCATCCTTGGCGATCTGGCGCTGCGCCTCGCGTTTCACCTCATCCTCCGACGGGATGGACGTTTCCTTGTCGACGATCTCGACGGTCCCACTCATCTCGAAGTAGTGGTAGTTGCAGAAGTATCGGTAGGTCCCGGGCGTGGCGTCAGCGGCGATCGGAAGGGCGAAGACGTTGCCCTTCCGGCCCTGATAAGGAATGAAACCGCTGTTGTAGAGACCCTGTCGGCCGTTGAAGTCGGGCTGCCGCTTTCCGCTCGTCGGGCACTTCGCATCAAGGTTGACGTGATCGCCTGCGTCCGTGAATGCCGGAATCGCGTCGTAGTCCTCGACGAAACACGGCGTGGCCCCCGCCTGATAGATCTCGAAGCCCCGCTCCCGGTTGATCATCGGCGGCAACTTGGCGAACGTGGCGACCGCTTTCGTGATCACCTCCTCCGAGAGTCCTCCCGCTCGGGCTTCTTCGGGCGTTGCGTACTTTTCGACGAGCGGCATGATTTCGACGGCGTCATCGACAACCTTTCCCATGGTGACGCTGTGTGGTTCGCCCGTCCACGACTGCCGGAACGTGATGTTGTCTCCCGGGCGGACCTTCACGTTCGAGGGGTAGTAGCGCAGAAATGACGACGCGAACTGGTCGTGCTTGAAGTCGACCAGGA
>JBKJLN010000354.1:0-2903 GCA_046596935.1 Acidimicrobiales bacterium | reverse complement strand
GTACGGCCAGCGCCCGGGGGTTGCCCTCGTCGGTGACGCATCGGGTGTATTGGTTCTCGACCTCGCAGCGGCCGTCGGCGATCTGGCGTAACAACATGGCGATCGACTGCAGGATGTCGAGGGGTTCGAACCCGGCGGTGACCAACGGCTTGCCGTAGCGCTCGGGGACGAATCGGTAGGGCCGGTTCCCGACGACGGTGCTCACGTGGCCGGGGCCGAGGAACCCGTCGAGGCGCAGATCCGGCGAATCGAGGATGGCCCGCAGCGGCGGGACGATCGTCACGTGATTGGAGAAGACGGCGAAGTTGGGAACGCCGAGTTGGCGGGCCCGCAACACCGTCAACGCCGTCGACGGCGCCGTCGTCTCGAACCCGACGGCGAAGAACACGACCTGGCGATCGGGGTTCTTCTCGGCCAACTTCAAGGCGTCGAGCGGCGAGTACACCATGCGCACGTCGGCCCCCATCGCCTTGGCCTCGAGCAGCGTGCCCGCGCCGCCCGGCACGCGCATCATGTCGCCGAAAGTGGTGAAGAGCACACCGGGCTGGCGAGCGACGGCGATGGCATCGTCGACCCGTCCCATGGGGATGACGCACACCGGGCAACCGGGTCCGTGGACGAGGTCGATGGTCTCCGGCAACAACCGCTCGATGCCATGGCGGTAGATGGTGTGGGTATGGCCCCCGCAGATCTCCATGAAGGCGCGGGGGGTGTCGCCCGCCAGCGATTCGATCTCTGCAAGGACGATGCGCGCCGCCACGGGGTCGCGGAACTCGTCGACGAATTTCATCGATGGCCCTTCCGATCGTGAATGTGCCCGCTGACTCGCGCGATCAGCGCCTCGGCGATGGCGGTTTGGGCCTCCTGGATGCGGTGGACCGAATCCGACCGCACGGCCAGACAGTGGTCGACATGGGCCAGCATGGCGCCACCGCCGTACCCGACGAGTCCGATCGTAAGGAGGCCAAGAGCGCGAGCTCGATCGAGTGCCGCCAGCACGTTGGTCGACCCTCCACTCGTCGAGAAGGCTACGACCACGTCGTCGCCTCGGCCGTGGGCTGCGACCTGGCGGGCGAAGATGGCGTCGACCCCGATGTCGTTGGCCAGCGCCGTGAGCACCGCCGACTCGGCCGCCAGGCAGAGTGCGGGGATCGGAGGAGCCGCATCGATGCAGTTCTGGGCGAAGGCTTCTGCGTCGGTGGCGCTGCCGCCGTTGCCGAACACCAGCACCCGACCACCGGCCGTCACCCGCTCGCCCACCGCAAGGGCGACGGCGGTCAGGGGTCCCTCCAACTCCTCCAACGAACTCGACCGAAGCTCGAGACTCTCGGCCCACTTGGCAGCCGCCGACCGTGCGAGGTCGTCGAGCAGTACCGACGGGTCGTCGATGGCGTCATCGAGGAAGGGATAAAGGAATCCCGTGCGCTCAGCCATGAGCGGCAACCGCCAGCTTGGTGAGGGCTACGCCGGCGTGGACCACGACGAGATCGCCGGGTTCGCAGGGTTCGACCAGCGAGAGGTCGACCGACTGGGTCATCCCCCGAACGATGACCTCGGCGCCGGCATCCGTCCCACAGCCGAGGGTCTGGACCTCACCCAGTTCGCCAGAATCCATGCAGGCCGGACATGACACTGGCTCATCCAATGGTGCGACCTCGAGCACGCCGGAATGTTCGAGGCAGACGTGGGTGAGTTCCCAGAGCAGGTGATAAGCGCAGACGACTTCGGCCGGTCCGACACCCACGCCCAGCCACACCACGTGGGCTCCGGTGTCGCCAGGGGCGGGATGACCAAAAGCCAACCAGATCGAGTCGACTCCCCACGCCGGCGCGCGTCGTACGACATCCGCGATGAGCGGGTCGTCGCCATCGCCGATGATGACCACGACGTCGCCACTGCGCGCTGCGCCGCGCAGCCGATCGGCGGCTTCTCGCGAGCGCACCGCGACCGCCGGAAGAGCCGGCTTGCCGACGATCACGGGGTGGACGAACTCCACAGCGACGTGCTCGGCATGGCTGGGCCACGACGGTGACCAACACCAGAGGGTGGCGCCGCCGTGAAAGCGGCGGGCGAGGGCGAGCGACGCGGAGGCGAGGGCATCGCCGGGCGCGCCAGGGGTCACGTCCCGGTCTCTCGCAGTTGCTCCATCTCCTCGTCGTACGACCCGAGCATCTTGATGAACTCGAGGCTGCGGGCCGCCTCCTCCTCGTCGATCTTGGCCATGGCGAAACCGACGTGGATCAGGACCCAGTCGCCCACCGCCACGCCACCCTCGTCGCCGGCGACGAGCTCGACGTTCACGCTGCGGCGAACACCATCGACCTCGACCACGGCATCGTGCGGGCGTTCAGGGTCGAAGACCACGAGTTGACCCGGCAATCCGAGACACATCAGGCAGGTACTCCCATCGCGTCGAGAACACGGCCGACTGCGGCGACAGCGGGGCCTTCGGGGTCGGCATCGAGCAGTGGCCGCGCGCCTCGATCGGCATCGACCACGGCGTCGGAGAAAGGGATTTCGCCGAGGCTCGGCAGTTCGTGGCGTTGGCAGAACTCGGCCACTGCCTCACCGTCTCCGGTCGATCGCACCTTGTTGACGACCACCACGACGCGGGTCGCCGGCAACTCGGCCGCAAGGTCGGCCAGCCGTCGTGTTGCCTCCAGCGAGCGGTAGTACGGCTCGGTCACGAGGACGAGGAGATCGGCGAAGCGGGCCGTGCCCCGGCTTACGTGCTCGGGTGACGCCTCCATGTCGACGACCGCCAACGTCGAGGAGGATTCGCCGAGGTCGGCGAGGACTGCGCTGACGGCGGCATGGGCCGAGCAGAGGCACCCTTCACCGGCGTGGGCCGGTGCGCCCATGAGCAGTAACCGCACACCATCCGGGGCCACGGTGCCGTAGGA
>JBKJLN010000310.1:0-2530 GCA_046596935.1 Acidimicrobiales bacterium | reverse complement strand
CTGGGCGGCACGCCGCTGAACCAGCCGATCGTGGGAATGGCAGCCAATACCCAGGCCCGGTCGTCCCTCCGGTCGGCTGCACGACGCCACAGGCGAGACGTGCGCCGGCATCGCCGGTTCTGTTCGTTGCGGCGTCAGGACCGGGACCGTCGGTCGTGCTGTACCGGTCTGCGGGGATGTTTCCGTAGTTGTCCCTGCCGGCGTGGACGATCACGGCCACGCCGCCGGGGTCGGTGAGCAGCTGCTCGACCGTGAAGGAGTCGAGGGTGTAGCTCGCCCGCGCCACGCCCGCAGCGTCGGCGTAGAGCACGGGCAGATCACCCGCGTGATCACCGTGGGTCGAGCTCCCGGGGTTCCAGTGGCCGCCGGCGGAGGTCACGAAGTCGCCGGAGCACGCACCGTTGGTGTGGACGTGGAACCCGTGAAATTCGGCCAACGGCGCCAACCCGGTGACGGTGGCGTTCACCCGAACACGGTCGCCCCACGTCGTGAAGGTCACCGATCCGATGGTGACCCCCGCCTGGTTGGCGACGACAGCGACGGCCTGGCTCTGCGGGACCGCAATGGCCACGACGGGCTTGTTGAGCGGAGCGCCGCCGGCACTTCCCGCGAACTCTGCGTTGCCATGGGCGAAGACGCCACCGTCGGAGGCGGCCAAGTAGTAGCCGCTTCGTCCCGGCGTCGACTCGATCGCAACGATCGGGCGGACGAGGGCGGTGCCCCCCTCGCTCCCGAAGAAGGGCGCATCGCCATGGGCGAAGATCCCCCCGTCGCTGGCCGCGGTCCAGTACCCACCGGCCCCTCCGCCGACGCCGAAGTCAGGTGAGCCGGCGCCGACAACACCGCACGCAACGCGGCTGCCGGAGTCCCCCGTTTTGTTGGTGGTCGCGTCAGGACCGGTACCGCTACTCGAGTTCGTATACCGGTCCGGAATGTTGGCGTAGTTGTCACGGCCGTTATGGACGATGACGGCAACGCCGCCAGGATCGTTCAACAGTTGGTCGACGGTGAACGCGTCGGTCACGAAGCTGGTCGTGGCTCTGCCGTCGGCGCCGGCATACAACGTCGGGAGGTCGCCGGCGTGATCGCCGTGGGTCGAGTTCGAGGGGTTCCAGTGGCCGCCGGCCGACGTGACGAAGTCGCCCTCACACGCGCCATTGGTGTGGACGTGGAAGCCGTGGAACTCCGCCGCCGGCGCCAGCCCGGTGACGTAACCGCGCACCCGCACCTTGTCCGGGGCGATCTGTTGGAACGCCACCCGCCCGACGGCCGCTCCCGCCTGATCCCGGAGGATCGTCGAGGCGACAGACCCGGCAAAGGGTGCGCTCACCGCCCCCTCCGACTGCATCCCTATGCCAACTAGACCCACGACGGTCGCTAGCGCCGCCGCCCTTCCCCACCGATGTGCCCGCATGGACGAACCATACGGCGTTCAGTCGAGTCGCGCGCCGATCATCCTTTCTTGAGCGGCGCCCAGGCCAGGAGGAGGATCTTCTCGCCGACACCAGGGAAGCGGACGGTTGCTTCCGCCTTATCGCCTTCGCCCTTGATGTCGAGGATGACGCCTTCGCCGAACTTGCCGTGGACGACGTCGTCGCCGACCTTGAGTCCGAGCTGCTCGGCGCCCTTGGTCTTCGCCGGCGTCGACTGCTGACCGGCCCGGAAAGCACCCTCGGCGATGGCGGATCGGCCACCGCCCCAACCGGCGCCGGCGCCGCTCGACCCACCGCTCCCACCGGAGCCTCCGCCGAACCCGAACCCTCGTTGGCGCTGACGCTCGTTGCTGCGACGGCCACCCTCGTTGAGCACCATCAGCTCCTCGGGGATCTCCTTGAGGAAGCGGCTCGGAGGGTTGTACTGCGTCGAACCCCACAACGTGCGGCACCACGCGTTCGTGAGGTAGAGCCGCTCCCGGGCCCTGGTGATGCCGACGTAACAGAGGCGGCGTTCCTCCTCGAGTTCGTCCGGATCGCCCAGTGCCCGCAGATGGGGGAAGACCCCATCCTCCATGCCGATGAGGAACACGGCTGGGTACTCAAGCCCCTTGGCCGTGTGGAGCGTCATGAGGACGACCGACGATTCGTCGTCGTCGATCTGGTCGGAGTCGGCGACGAGGCTGACATCCTCGAGAAACTGGTCGACGGCTTCGTACTGGCGAGCCAGGCCCACGAGTTCGGCGATGTTCTCGAGGCGCCCTGCTGACTCGACACTGCGCTCGGCTTCGAGCTCGGCGGTGTAGCCCGATCGTTCGCAGATCAACTCGAGCAGGGTTCCAGGACCACTTCCGTCGGCGGCGGCCGCGCGGAGATCGTCGAGGAGATCGAGCACCGAGCGGATGCCGCCCAGGGCTTTGCCGGTCACGCCTGCCTCGGCCGCGCTCATCATGGCGTCGCTGTAACTGGCGCCGTGGCTCGCCGCCCAGTTGTCGATGCGGCCGAGACTGGTGTCACCGACCCCACGCTTCGGGACGTTGACGATGCGCTTCAGCGAAACTTCGTCGGCGGGGTTCGTGACCGCCCGCAGGTACGCC
>JBKJLN010000269.1:0-3824 GCA_046596935.1 Acidimicrobiales bacterium | reverse complement strand
CGTCGAGACCGGGTTCCCCGTGATGGTCGGCACTTCTCGGAAGCGCTTCCTCCAGCACCTGATCGGCGCCGGATCCGACGATGTCCTCGAGGGCAGCATCGCCACCGCCGTGGTCGCCGTGGCCACGGGCGCCAGGATGGTCCGGGTCCACGACGTGCGTGCGACCTGCCAGGCGGTCAAGGTCGTCGGGGCGAGTGCGTGAGAGGCAAATGGGAGCGCGGCATCGTGCCCCGCAACTTCGCCTGGGTCATCAAGGATCAACTGGCTGTCTGCGAGCGGCCCGGCGGATACGCCAGGAACCACCGCAAGGTCCGCCGGCACGAGGAGATCCTGTGGCTGCGGAACCAGGGCTTCACCCGGATCGTGTCCCTCCTTCCGTCTTCCCACAACCTCACCGCCTATGACGAGGTCGGCGTGCCCTGGTCGCACTATCCGTTCGCCGCCGGCATGGACAATCGCAGCGCCCTGACCGAGCTCTTCACGGCGCTCCAGGGTTGGCTGGCGGCCGGCGAGAAGCTGATCGTCCACCAGGAAGAACTCGGTGACCGCCTCATGGGTATCGTCGCCGGATACCTCCTGGCGACCCGACTCATCGACACCGGGCCCCATGCCGTCACGGTCGTCGAGCAGATCCTGCATCGCCAGATGGGGCCTCCCGGACGCGAGCTCGTGGCCCTGGCCGCCGACCTCTAGGTCGCGGATGGACGAGATCCGGCTGGGCGGCTTGCGGCTCGTCGGCACCCACGGGGTGCTCGATGAGGAACGGGCGCGGGCCCAGCCGTTCGAAGTCGATCTGGTCCTGTGCGTCGACCTCGGGCGCGCCTCAGCGTCCGACGCGCTCGATGACACGGTCGACTACGGGGCCGTAGTGGATGCCGTCGCCGCTGTCCTCGCCGGTCCTCACGTCGCCCTGCTCGAGCGCCTGGCCGGGCGGATCACTGATGTGGTTCTCGACCTCGATGCTCGCATCGTGTCGGTGACGGTGTCAGTCACCAAGCTTCGGCCTCCGGTGCCCCACGACCTGGCGACGGCGGCGGTCCGGCTCACCCGGATGCGGGCGGACCTCGGGTGACACGGGTCTTCCTCGGTCTGGGGTCGAACGTCGGCGACCGCTGGAAGCACCTCCGCGAGGCGGTGGCGTCGCTTCCCGATGTCGTGGCCGTCTCGCCGGTCTATGAAACGGATCCCGTGGGGGGTCCGTCCGGGCAGGCGGCGTACCTCAACTGCGTCATCGAGTTGGCGACGTCCCTCCCGGTGCGCCAGCTCCTCGGGATCTGTCATCGGCTCGAATCCGCGGCCGACCGCGTTCGCACCGAGCGATGGGGTCCGCGCACGCTCGACGTCGACATCCTTCTGGTCGACGGCGTCGACATCGACGAGCCCGATCTGACCGTTCCCCATCCCCGCCTGCGAGAGCGTCGCTTCGTCCTCGAGCCTCTCCGCGACCTCGCCCCCGAGTTGGTGACCGAAGACCTCGACAGGCTTGGCCGAGGCGTCCGCCGGGCAGGTACCATCTAGCTGCACGAACGGCACCCCACCCCGGGGGCTGGAACGTCGAAAGAAGAACAAGTGGCTGCTCGCGCAGTTCGCGTCATCGGTCCGGGTCGCGCCGGGCTTTCCTTTGCCGCCGCCCTCGAGAAGGCCGGCTGGCTCGTCGCCGACGTGCTCGGTCGGAACGACGACCATGCCGCTGCGGCCGAGGGCGTCGACCTGTTGTTGCTGGCCGTGCCCGACGGGGCCATCGCAGGAGTCGCCGCCTCGGTTCGACCCGTGGCCGGGTGCGTCGTCGCCCATTGTGCCGGCGCCCTCGGGTTGGACGTGCTGGCGCCCCACCTGCGCCGCGCATCGTTCCATCCGCTGCGGAGCCTGCCGACGACGACCTCCGACCTGTGGGGCGCGTGGTTCGCGGTGGCCGGAGACGAGTTGGCGGGGGAGGTCGTGGCCGATCTCGATGGACGGCTGGTAGAGGTGGCCGACGCCGACCGCACTACCTATCACGCAGCTGCGGTCATGGCGTCGAACCACCTGGTTGCCCTCCTCGGCAGCGTCGAGCGGGTGGCGGCCGAGGCCGGGGTCCCCCTCGATGCCTTCCTCGACCTGGTGCGCGGCACCGTCGACAACGTGGCCGTCCTCGGCCCGAGAGCGGCCCTCACCGGCCCGGTCGCGCGCGGCGACTGGACCACGGTCGCCCGCCACCTCGACGCCATCCCTGACCCCGAACGCGCGAGCTACGAAGTGTTGAGCGAGGCTGCTCAGCGCCTGCTTTCCGTTCCCAACGAGTGCCCTGGCCACCGTTCGCAACGGAAAGCGGTGTCGTGATGCAGATCCACCATGCGATTGAAGGGTTCCGCAAAGCACTGGATGCGGAGCGGGTCGCCGGCCGCACCGTGGGGCTGGTGCCGACCATGGGCTACCTCCACGAGGGCCATGCCAGCCTGATGCGGCGGGCGGCGGCGGAGTGCGATGCGGCCGCCGCCACCATCTTCGTGAACCCTTTGCAGTTCGCAGCCACCGAGGATCTCTCGAGCTATCCACGAGACCTCGAGGGCGACGCCCGTCTCGCCGAGGCTTGTGGCGTGCAGCACCTCTTCGTTCCGTCCGACGCAGAGATGTATCCGGACGGACGCGACGGTGTGCGAACCACGGTGCACGTCGACGGGCCGAGCCAGGGCCTCGAGGGTGCCGCCCGACCGACCCATTTCGACGGGGTCGCCACCGTTGTCGCCAAGCTCTTCAACATCGTCGGGGCGTGCTGCGCCTACTTCGGCGAGAAGGACTGGCAGCAGCTGCTTGTCGTCCGCCAGCTGGTGTTCGACCTCTCGTTCCCCGTCGAGGTGATCGGATGCCCGATCGTCCGTGATCCTGACGGACTCGCCATGAGCAGCCGCAACGTCTACCTCTCCGTCGAACAGCGCGAGGCCGCAACGGTCTTGCACGCTGCGCTGGTCGCCGGACAGGAGCATCCGGAAGATCCTGAGACCGCCATGCGCGAGGTCGTCGCCGGCCAGCCCCTGGCCGACCTCGACTACGTCGCCTCCCGGGACGGACGGCTCTTGGTCGCCGCCCGCTTCGGATCCACCCGCCTCATCGACAACTGCAGCTCGACGAAGGAGAACTGACATGCCCCGCCGCCGAATGATGAAGTCGAAGATCCACCGGGCGACGGTCACCGACGCCAACCTCAACTACGTCGGTTCGATCACCATCGACACCGACCTCATGGCGGCCGCCGATCTCCTCGAGTGGGAACAGGTCGCCATCGTCGACATCGACAACGGCAACCGCTTCGAAACCTATGTGATCCCCGGCACCGCCGGATCGGGCGCCATGTGCCTCAACGGCGCCGCCGCCCGGCTCGTTCATCCCGGCGACCGCATCATCGTGATCAGCTACGCCGACTACGACCCGAGTGAGCTCGAGAACTTCGCCCCGACCGTCGTCCACGTCGACCGCTCGAACCGAGCCATCGCCGAAGAGCTGGCACAACTCCAGGCTCAGGTCGACGCCTGAGTTAGCGTCGGCGGCCATGACGTCGACCGCAGGAAAGGCCGCGTCCGAGCCCAGCGAGGTCCTCGATCTGCTCGTGTTGGGCAGCGGCGTGGCCGGGCTGTCGGCGGCCGTTCGGGCGGCGTCGTCGACCGACGCCTTCCGGGTCGGGGTGCTGACCAAGGGCGAGCTCGTCCAGTCGGCCACGCGTTGGGCGCAGGGCGGCGTCGCCGCCGTCCTCGGCGGCGACGAGGATTCGACCGACCTTCATCTCGCCGACACCCTGGCCGCGGGTGCGGGCCTGTGCGACGTCGACGCCGTTCGGGTGTTGGTCGACG
>JBKJLN010000242.1:0-4538 GCA_046596935.1 Acidimicrobiales bacterium | reverse complement strand
CGAAACCCTAGTCACGCCGACTCAGCCGACGAGTCGATCGAGGGCCATCGCACCGAACAGCAGCGTGACGTAGGAGATGGAGTAGCTGAACAGCCGCATCGCCCGGGCCGTCGTGTGATCACGCTGCAGCTGGAGGGCGAAGAAGAGGAAGCCCCCGCCGAGGGCGAGAGCCGACAGCAGGTAGATGAGGCCCATACCCGCAACGGGGGCGAAGAGAAGCGAGATCGCCCACAAAGCGACCGTGTAGATGACGATCTGGCGGGCCACCTTGGCGAAGCTGGCCACCGAGGGCAGCATCGGCACCGAAGCGGCGGAGTAATCGTCCTTGTACTTGATGGCCAAGGCCCAGAAGTGGGGCGGTGTCCAGACGAAGATCACGGCGAAGAGCACGAGCGGGGCGAGTCCGAGCGAATTGGTGACAGCCGACCAGCCCACGAGCACTGGCACGGCTCCGGCGGCGCCACCGATCACGATGTTGTTGCTCGAGGTCCGCTTCAGCCACAGCGTGTAGACGAAGACATAGAAGAGGGTGGCGCTGACGGCCAGGCACGCCGAGAGCAGGTTGACGAGAACCCAGAGCTCGAGGAAGGCCACGATCTCGAGGCCGATGGCGAAGGTGAGCGCCGCTCGAGGGGTCATCTCGCCGGTCACGAGAGGCCGCTTGGCGGTGCGCGCCATGAGCGAGTCGATGTCGCGATCGATGTACATGTTGATGGCGTTTGCACCACCTGCGGCCAGGGTGCCGCCGAGCACGGTGGCGGCCATCAGGCCGATGGACGGAAGTCCACGCGCGGCCACCACCATCGTTGGAACGGTGGTGACGAGCAGGAGCTCGATGATGCGCGGCTTTGTGAGGGCGATGTACGCCTTCAAGCGGGCCATCAGGAGCGTGACTCTACGGCGGCCCGACCTCGCATCGCCAAAAGGGGACGTCTCGTGCGCATTGCTGCCAGAGAGGCGAGGACTCCTACCATCGCGGGCGTCATGGAGCGCATTCGCCTCTCGCCGCGCGCCTATCAACGGGTGACGCTGGTCGCCCTCATTGCCCTCGCCTTCATCGTGGTGACCGGCGCGGGTGTGCGGCTGACCGGATCGGGCCTCGGTTGCCCGGATTGGCCGACCTGTGGGAACGGCCGGATCGTGGCTCCGCTCGAGTACCACGCCCTCGTCGAGTTCGTGAACCGAACGGTCACCGGCGGGGTGTCATTGGCGGTGATCGTGGCTGTGCTCGGAGCCCTTATCCGCCGACCCCGCCGTCGGGACCTCACGTTCCTCTCGCTCGGCCTCGTGGCCGGCGTGATCGGCCAGATCGTCCTGGGTGGACTGGTGGTGCTCTTCCACCTGGCGCCCCCGCTGGTGATGGGCCACTTCGTCCTGTCGATGCTGCTGTTGGCCGATGCCACCGTGCTGCACCATCGGGCCGCCCTGCCCGACGATGGCCGACCCGTGCTCACGGTGGCCGCTGACCACCTCGCACTCGGCCGGATGCTCGTGGCGGCGGCGGCCCTCGCCATTTTCCTCGGCACCGTGGTCACGGGTTCGGGGCCGCACGCCGGCTCGAACGACGGGCAACCGGTCGAGCGCCTCCCCTTCGATGTCGGGGATGTCGCCCGCCTGCACTCGATGGCCGTGCTGTTCTTCGGCGCTCTCACGCTCGTCCTCCTGCGGAACCTCCGGCGCAGCGGGGCGGCGGCCGGGGCACGACGCCGAGCCGAGGTCCTGCTCGTCGTGCTCGCCGGGCAGGCGATCGTGGGCTACGCCCAATACTTCCTGGCCGTGCCTCCCCTCCTCGTGGCCCTCCACGTGCTGGGCTCGGTCGGTGTCTGGATCGCCACGTTGCGCCTCCTCCTTTCGATGCGCACACGCGTGGCTACCCGCCCGACCTCGGCCCCGGTGATGGTGGCGTCGTGAGTACCCAGGTCGTCGAAGCCGACGTCGAGGTCGCCGAACCCGAGGAGGCGACGCAGGTCGAGACAGACCGTCCGTGGATCGTGATCGTCTGGAACGACCCCATCAACTTGATGTCGTACGTGACCTTTGTCCTGCAGAAACTCTTCGGCTACTCCAAGGCCAAGGCCACGAAGCTGATGCTCGACGTGCACCAAAAGGGAAGGGCCGTCGTGTCCTCCGGAACTCGGGAGAAGGCCGAGATGGACGTCTACCGCCTCCACGAACACGGCCTGTGGGCGACGATGGAACAACCCGACTGATGGCCTTCCGCTTCGGCGCCAAGATCCGCCGCACCCGCGCCGGCGACTACACCGTTGCCCTCGACGACTGGGAGCGCGAACTGCTGCGCTCCCTTCCCGGCCAGCTCCGCGACCTGCTGTCGAGCGACGACCCGGCCCTCGAACGGCTGTATCCCCCGGCCTACCTGGCCGACGACGATCGCAACGACGAGTACCGGCGGCTCATGCGCGACGACCTCACCGACCATCGCCTGTCGTCGCTCGCCGTGCTCGAGGCCACAATCGACGCCACCCGCCTCGACGAGGACCAGCTTCTGGCGTGGATGGGCTCTCTCAACGACCTACGCCTCGTGCTCGGCACCCGGCTCGACGTGTCCGAGGACATGGCCGACCAAGTACTCCCCGAGGACGATCCTCGGGCCCCGGCCTTCGCCTTGTACGGCTACCTCGGCTACCTCCAGGAGTCGGTGGTCCAAGCCCTGAGCTCCGGGCTCTAGGAGCGACTCGAAGGCACCGCTTCGTAATAGACGGCGCCGGCCGTGCCGGGGCCGGTGTGGGCGCCGACGCTGGGCCCGATCCGGTAGCGGACGACGTCGAGCACGCTGGGAGCATCGACGAGCCGGGATTCGAGCGCCTGCCAAAGCGGTGCCGCTCCGGCATCGGCGACGCCGATGCCGACCCGCAAGTTGGCACCTGCCGCCGTGATGTAGGCAGCCATGGCATCGGCGGCCTCTTCGTGGGAGCGGGCGCTGCCGACGGGCACGATCGAGCCCTCGACCATGCTGAGCACGGGGATGGCATCGACCTCGACGGCGTCCTCGGCGCCGGAGGCGAGCCGGCCCCCCGCCCGGGCGATGTCGAGGGCGCCGACCACGAAGACGTTGCCGCAGTGCTTGGCCGTCGTTTCCGCCACCCCGGCTGCCTCCTCGATGCCGGCTCCCTTGGCCACGGCCTCGGCGGCTTCCCACAGCGCACAAGAGATGGAGAACGAGGCTTCTCCGGTGTCGACCAAGCGGACGGGAACCGGCGACATCTGGGCACCGAGACGGGCGGAGTTGCACGTTCCCGAGATCTGCGAGCCGATGTGCACCGACAGGATCTCGGTGCACCCGCGTTCGGCGAGTCGGCGGTAGGCCTCGGCGAACGCCCCCGGACTGGGGGCGGCGGTAGCCACCTGGGGCTTGCCGTCGGCGAACCGGGCGTAGAAGGCGTCGGCGTCGAGATCGACGTTCTCGGTGTAATCGACCCCGTCGACGCTGACGGTGAGCGACACGATCTCGACGCCGTAGCGCTCAGCCAGGAGGTCGGGGAGTTGGGCGTTGCTGTCCGTGCAGAAACCGATCACGACGGCTCTCCGTTCGCGGGTGGGGATACGGATGGCGCAACCGGACTGGCCGTCGCGAACTTGTAGAGGATCACGGCACTGCTGATCGCCGCCGCCAGCGGCAGATCACCGGTCGGGACCGGACCCCAGCCGTTGCGCCAGCCCTTCCGCCACCACAGGAGCGCCCCGCCGACCCAGGTGGCCGAGGCCACCGCAGTCGCGGCGAACGACCTGGACTTCCACCTCCGTGTGCTGGTGACCCCGGCGACGGCAAGGTCGATGGGGAAGTAAGCCGGAAAGGTGACGAGGCACTGACCCACGCTGCACCCGACCCCCTTTCCACCCTTGAAGTCGCTCCACACGGGGAAGCAGTGACCGATCACCGACGCCGTGGCGGCGACGTGGGCGCCGCGTGATCCGGCGAGTCGGCGACCGACCCCGCTGGCGCCGGCCGCTTTCGCCACGTCGGCCGCCAGCACTGCATAGCCCCACCTCGGGCCGAGCACCTTGATGGCGTTGGCGGCGCCGGGATTTCCCGTGCCGCTGGTCCGGATGTCGACTTTTCCACCGGATGCCGCACGAGCGGCCAGGGTGGCCGAAGGAATCGTTCCGGCGAGGTACCCGATTGCAGCAGCGGCAGCAGTTCGCACGACGGGCACGGCCCGGGAACTTAGGCGAGGGGCCTCCCTCCGAGACAGGGAGCACAGGGAGGCGGATCATCCATAGCCCGGGCACAGGCCGTAGGTTCTTGTCGTGCGGCTGCTGATTGTGTCGAACGACTCCGTTCACGCGCACCACCGCGCCCTCGTCGACCTGGCGGGCGGCGATCCTCTCGACATCGTCGTTGCCAGCGGCCCGGCGCTCCCCGATCTCGGGGCCTTTGACGCCGTCGTGCTCGACGGCGAGCCGCCGGCCCTTGCGGCCGATCAGCTCGGCCTGGTCGAGGGGTTCGTCGAGCGCGGCGGGGCGCTCGTTGCGCTCGACCCACCGGCGGACCTCGGCACATTCTGGGTCGACCTCCTGGG
>JBKJLN010000064.1:0-3302 GCA_046596935.1 Acidimicrobiales bacterium | reverse complement strand
GCCGCCGCCAACAGGCCGAGTGCCCTGGCTCCGCCGCCGAAGCGCTCGATGGCCAGCGCCGGCAGCAATGCGTCGGGCATCCCGAAGACCATGGCCACGATGTCCATGGCATACGTGCCGAGAAGGGCGCGATTGCTGCGGGCGTAGCGCAGGCCTTCGGCGATCGAGCGCAGGCTCGGGGGCTCCCCTCCTCCGGTCGGCGCGAGTGGGCGCATGGCCGCACCGGCGGCCGCTGCGACCAGGAAGGTGACGGCGTCCAAGGCGTAGGCGCCGGACACCCCGACCGCCGCCACCAGCACGCCGCCGAAGACCGGCCCCACGATGCCGCCGGCGGTGTACTGCAGGCCATTGAGGGCCGCCGCTGCGGAGAGTTGACTGCCGGGGACGAGGCGAGGGATGGCGGCATCGAGCGCTGGCCGGCCGAAGCAGAACACGCCCGCCGAGAGCACCGCGAGGACGTAGATCGCCGGCAGTGATGGGTGGGGAAGCAAGCCGTTGACGGCCAGCGCAACGGTGAGCACGGCAAGGACGAGGTCGCTGCGAATGAGGATCCGGCGCCGGTCGACGGCGTCGGCGACCGCCCCGCCCCACAGCGAGAGGGTGAGGATCGGGACGAGCTCGCACAGGGCCACCAGCCCCACTGCCAGCGAAGAACGGGTGAGTTGGTAGACCTGGAACGGGATCGCGATCCGGGTGATCTGACTCCCGAAATACGACACGCCCTTGCCCGCCCACAACAGGCGGAACTCGCGGTGCTGGCGCAATGGCGAGAGGTCGAGGGTCAGCCGCCGACGGGGCGACTCCGCCACCGCTTCCGCGGCCTCAGGCTCGCCTGGCCGATCCGCCTCCGCCACGCCCGCCACTCTTACAGGTGCCCATCCAGCTCAGCCCGGACCCCAGCCCAGCCCACCCCAGCCCAGCAATGCGGCGGAGCGTTTCCGTGACGAAGTTCCGGCCGTGGAGCGGTTCCGTCACGGTAACCGTGACCGAATCGCTCCACAGGAGACGAACCGTTCCGCAGACGCTCCACGGGGATTGCGGTCGGGGCTGGCGGTGTCTACCTTCGAGGCGACGTCGGTTGGTGGCTTCCCCCTCCCCGCTGCTCGATCCATCCGGAGGAAGCCGATGCCCGCGCATCCCGTCGACATCGCCGTCGCCCTTTTTGCTGCCCGGCAGGACGGCAACTTCTCTGTACGTCAAGCCAATGCCGTGGGTGCCTACGGCGCGCTGATCCATCGCCGGACACGATCAGGCCGGTGGCTGGTCCACGGTCCGGCCGTGCTCGGTCTCCCCGGGTTTCCGGTCACCGATCGGTGCCTTCTCTGGCGCGCTCTCCTCGACGCTGGACCCGGCGCGATGGCGTCGCACGGATCGGCGGCGGCGCTCCATCGGCTCGACGGCTTCCGGCTCGGCTCGCCCGAGATCCTGGTCGCCCATGGCGCCCATCACCGCAACGCCGTCGGCACGGTGCACCAGACACGGCGAATGCCGCCATCGAGGGATGTCGCCGGCATTCCGACCACGCCCCTTCTCCGCACGTTGTTCGACGTGGCCGCCGCGACCCCGCCCGTTCGCCTCGGCCGAGTTCTCGACGAGGTCGTCGTTCGGGGGGACGCCTCCCTCGACGGCATCGAGCGCGGGCTCGCCTGGATGCAACGGACGCATCGGGGCGGGGCCGCGAACCTGGCTGCGGCTCTCGTCGGCCGGACCCAGGGCTACGTCCCCAGCCGCAGCGAACTCGAGCGGCTCCTCGACGCCATCCTGGCGACGCTTCCCTCTCCACCTGCAGCGCACGAGGTCTTCCTGCCAGGGCGGATGGGCGAGCCCCACCGGGTCGACCGGCTCTTCAAAGATCCTCCGCTCATCATCGAAGGCGACGGGCGCCTGTGGCACGCCCGGCTCGCGGCGATGGACCGGGATCGTCGACGGGATCGCCACGCCTTGCGCCTGGGCTACCCCACGGTCCGCTACGGGTGGTCCGATCTCACGACGCACGCCCAGGACGTCTGGGACGAGCTCGTCGACCTCCTCCAGCCCCGCCACGACCTGGCGCGGAGAGTCTGAGGAACGAAGTCGCCGCTGTGGAGCGTTTGCGGAACGGGAACCGTGACGCAAGCGCTCCACAAGCGGCCAAGCGTGACGTAAACGCTCCGCCGAGCAGTTGTCCTGTCAGTCGCCCAGCGTCACCGACGCGCGCACGACGCCGGCGCGGTCGTGGCGGGCTTCGACCGAGACGACGGTGCCGGCGGGGGCGCGGACGACCCACTCGGCCTTGGCCCGGTCCACGGTGGCGTCGGCGGAGGCGCCGAACCCGCCAAGCATGGAGTTCTTGCCGACCCGGCCCGACAACTGGCCGAGCTCCTTGCGGGCGTCGGTGCCGATCACTTCAGCACCCGAGGCAGACGCACCGTCTGGCAGCGAGATCTCGGCCACCAACGGCTTCACGGCCTTGCGTTCGATCGCCTTCTGCGTGACGTTCGTCGGCAGCCAGCCGGTGTTCTGCACCACCAGGCGAACCTGCCAAGTGTCGTCTCCGATCGGGGTCGCCTCGAGCTTGTGCAGGGCCAGCGAAGGAGCGACGAGGACGTGCCAGATCGCCCAATCCGCATGGGGCGCGACTTCGGCTTCGAGCAGGTGCAGCGGAGGATTACGGATCCAGAACGCCACGTTCCACCCGCCGAGTTCAACCGGCCCGAGTTGCGGGTGTTCGTGCGGGTACCACTCGACGAATCCCTCGCCGCCGAGTTGCTCGTCGGAGTAGGCGAGCAGCTTCAAGTCGTCGTCGAAGGGGTGGTCGATCATCCACTCGATGAACGTGTAGTTCTCGACGCCGGCCGTGGTGAACGGGTTCCAGAATTCGGTCGTCCACGCGAAGACGCCGAGGTGGTCGTAGGCCCAATCGTCGGCGACGCCGGTGATCACATCCTTCGGGTCGTACTTGAAGTCGTGGAACACCGAGACGGCCGGGTAGCCGGTGAGCTCGGTCGCCTTCTCCCCGATCTTCTTGTAGACCCGCAGGTCGAAGTCCGGGAGCGTGTCGTCGGCCTTGGTTCCGTACGGACGGAGGTGCACGCCCGAGAACGTGTGGTATTGGATGAACGCGGTGATGTTCGGCCGGTCGACGATGCCCTGAACGACGGCGCGGATCTCGGGTTCGGAGGTCGGGTACGGCCCGGCCCCGTGTTGTTCGCCCTCGGGACGCCAGTCGATCGGGTAGTTGCGGTTCATGTCGAGGCCGGCCAGCGCCGGCGCCGGCTTGATGGTCACGCCGTCGAAGTTCTGGACCTCCCCTTCGGTCAACA